>DASUMD010000033.1:0-6350 GCA_036277875.1 Nitrososphaeraceae archaeon | reverse complement strand
TAAATATTCGCAAATAGATAATAAAAATTTACTTTATGGATATCAGAGAATCAGTTAGTTTACTTCAATAACTTTCATCAAATTCTTCTTCAATATTCTCCTCTCCCACCTCGTAGAGATCGCCTTCGAATTCCTCTCGTTGCTCGAGTCCCTTGGAAGGAAGATCGGCCTCGCTAGCAGAACTACATACGGGACATTTGAATTCTGTTATCTGGCCTTCGAGATCTAAGGGGAATTCTTTTTTGAAAACTTCGTCGCATTTTGGACACACTAAGGTTGCTTGAATGTTCTCGTTCCCGAACTTATGTGACTGCAATAGGTATAGGGTCTTTGTCATTCTTCTTACTTTATTGCACTTATTGTTTATAATGATTATAAGAACATGACTTACCTAAGTTTACTTGCTCGAATTAGATACTCTAGAAATTTTAAATAGATTCTTAGTACGTTACAGTGTGCCTATCTTTGAATTCATTGTTAGGCAATTGGTTGGTGCTTTTCTTCACCGAACACGCACCAGTCAATCATAATTTTTAGACATCGTTAATATGATGAATTTAGCGAAGTGATACTTTCAACGCTCATTACTGAAGTTAGGGCAACATAGATTTAATATCTGTTAGAAATTCTAAATTGTTACAAGTTACTTAAGTCATTTGTAACTAGAATTGGAAATTATTTCGGCGATTACTGAATCAACATAGTACTTTTGCTTTCTTTCAAAATCAATAATTTCCCACGCAAAATGACTACCGCCAGTCTTAGTTGGCCCTGTAATCCCAATATTTTTACCTACATCATTGAGTTGGGGATTTGATTCATACACTTTACCGTCAGACTTTACATAAACATACTGGGGAGATTTTTCAATCTGGTTTTCTGATAGGTTGAAGCTATTTACCACTCTTAAAATCGCAATATCTGGCGAAATTGGCAATCTAGATAACGAGGGACGATTTTGAGAATCCTGAATACCGGAGAAAACAATAATTGTGACTAATATTCCAAAAGAAAGTGTGATTAAGATTCTTTTATCTATCAACTTGGTTCTATCAGAATTTCATTTATTCCAGTGTTTCAAAATTATTTTAAACCGAGAATATTTTTCTTTGAAAGGGCATTGTCAAGTTCTTCTTTTGTCATGAGTCCTTTTTCAAGTATCAGTTCTTTAATGCTTTTATTGGTTGCCATTGACTCCTTGTATATCTCCGATGCTTTGAGGTATCCAATATGGGAATTGAGCAGAGTTACCAAGATTGGACTTTTTTCCACTAATGATTCAAGTTTCTGCTCATTTGCTTTTAATCCATCTATCATATTGCTTGCAAAAACTGACAGAAAATTTTTTAACATATCGGTTGACTCTAACATGTCTTTTATCATTCCAGGTAACATTACATTTAATTCAAATTGACCTGCCTGAGCAGCAAGAGCAACCGAAACATCGTTTCCTACTATAATAAAACATATCATGTTAAGACATTCTGATAGTGAAGGATTTACTTTACCAGGCATTATAGACGATCCAGCATGTACCGCTGGAATTGTAATTTCTGATAATCCTGATATAGGACCCGATGCCATCAATCTAATATCATTTGACATTTTTATTAACTCAATTGCAATGTTTCTCAGAATAGAAGAACACATTGTTATCTCAAATTTACTTTGTAAAGAAAAGAAAAAATTCTGAGAAGGTTTTAAACTTAATCCAGATATCTGGGATAGATACTTGATAACTAGTTTATTATATCCAGAAGGTGTATTGGCCCCCGTACCAACAGCGGTTCCACCTAGTCCAACATATTCTAAGTCAGCACATACATCCAGGACTTTATTTAGGCCTCTTTTAAGAGAAAAAGCATATACATCAAATTCCATACCTAACGTGACTGGTAAAGCATCCATAAGGTGCGTTCGACCAATTTTCATAACCTCTCTAAATTCCTGACCTTTTTTTTCAAGAGCCATAATAAGTGACCTAAGTGAATCTGTAACTCCTTTCATATTCATCAATAATGCGATATGCATCGCTGTTGGAAAAGTATCGTTACTAGATTGTGACATATTTACATCATCGTTGGGATTCATGAAGGAATAATCGCCAATATTATGACCGCTAATTTCAAGAGCTCTATTTGCAATTACTTCATTAATATTCATGTTAAATGCTGTTCCTGCACCTGAATTGATTGTATCAACTATGAATTGGTCAAGTAAATTTCCCGAGAGTATTTCATCACAAGCTTTTACTATTGCATCAGCTTTTTCTGCTGGCAGAATGTTCAAATCTCTGTTTGCAAGTGCTGCTGATCGTTTTATCATTGCAAATGCCCTTATCATGCTTAGATGAGGTTTCTGACCTGTTACTTTGTATTGGTTAGAAGCTCTAACCGTAAATGGTCCATAATAAGCATTAGATGGAACTTTGACCTCTCCTAGAGAATCTTTATCAAGACGGTACGACTCCATAAATACGAAAACCAGCGTTTATCTAATAAATCAATCGACTCAATGCATAAAGGACAACATTTGTAATAGTGAATGAAAGTTTGAATTTACTCCCCTATGACTTTGACTAGGATTCGCTTGTTGCGGCATCCATCAAATTCCCCATAAAAAATTTGCTCCCAAGGCCCAAAATCTAGCTTACCTTTTGTAATGGCAATTACTGTTTCTCGGCCCATTATCTGACGTTTTAAGTGAGCATCAGCGTTATCTTCTCCAGTATCATTGTGCAAGTACTGTTCTGCAGGAGCATGGGGAGCTATATTCTCAAGCCATTTCTCAAAATCCTGAAGCAAACCTGTTTCATCGTCATTTATAAAAACACTAGACGTTATATGCATCGAATTAACCAGACAAATACCTTCATTAACAGCGGACTCACGTACAATTTTTTCTATCTCTTGCGTTATGTTTATAAATTTAAGTCTCTTTTCAGTATGAAAAGTCAAATATTTTGTAATTGACTTCATGTTACTAAAAAATTGCGTTTATTATTTAAATTATTCAAGGGCAGGTGAATAAAAAAACTCTTATTAGATCTCTTGATATTTCAAGTCGCTAAAGTATGTTCAGGACTCGAACTAATGCTAAAGCTGAGTTACTCTGTTTGATACTCACCATTACAATACTGTTTATTGTGGTAGGTTTTAACTTGAGTGTAAACAATAATTTATTCGCCCAATCAGATCAATTTTCTCAGTTTGAGAATGCTTCAAAAAATCAGGCGATTTTGCGATTTCAAACACAATTTTGCGGAATGAATTCTACTCAGCATAGCAATTCTTTCATCTCTGAGTATTCACTCCCTCAGAAGTGCGAGATGCCCCTTGGCATTCTAGCGGATAATGACTCAATATGGTATGTATCCTCAAAATTAGGTCATCTTGGCAAGTTAAATATTAAGGATAACAATAGTCAGGAATTTACAATTCCTGTCTGGGATAGTCGTTCAAAGCCGACCGATATTTCACAAACATGGGACGTTAAATCGGACTCAAAAGGCAATATCTGGTTTACTGATGAAAAGCAAAATGGAATATGGCGATATGCACAAGATAATAATAGTTTTAGCTTTTTTCCGGTCCCCGAACGTCCTTCAGCATTTGGCACCATTTATCCTGCTTCAATAGTATTTAACGATGATGAAATTTATTTTGCTGGTATTAGATCAAAATCGCTTTGGTTTGCAAATGTGTCAGACTTGAAAAATAATTCATCTGAAGGTATTTCAAATATTTCTCTACCGCTATCTTCTTTCAAAGGTATAGATCCAGATCTTGTCAGTACGGGCTCAATTGAGATAGACAGGGATCGGAATGTTTTGTGGATTTCGATGCTTGCGTTTGGAGTTAAAGGCCAATTATTCAAGTTTGATTTATCTTCAAGAACATTTACGCCATTTGATCTTCCTCAACACCTTGATTCGCCGGTAGGAATTTCTATAGATGAAAAGGGAAATCCTTGGATTACTGATCACGGAACCAGCATATTCTTTATGGTTAATTCAACAGATGGCAAAGTTACAGAATTTAGTACTTCACCACTTTCCAGAATCTCTGCTAATATTCCAAAAGATTTCAGCTACACATTGCCTTACTGGATAAAGATGGATTCAACGGGAAATCTCTGGTTCAATGAGCATGTTGGTAACAAGATTGCAAGATTCAACACTACAGATGGAACACTTGTTGAGTATTGGATACCTACACAAAATAACTTATGGGCTCCCTGTGCTCCAAATGAAAGCTCTTGTGGGATTTCTAATGCTCTTCAGTTTTCGATAGGAAAAAATAACCAAATATGGTTTTCAGAATGGACAGAAAATAAACTAGGCATGTTAAATGGTTCAAAACCTCCATCATTTGTTGTGGGCACTAGCTCCCCAAAGTACAATGTAAAGAGAGGAGATACTATTGAAATACCTGTGATCATATCAGCAAAGGGCCAAGTCAACCTCAAAATGATTGCGTCATCCACCTTCACAAGTACAGGAAACTTTGGCAACTCATCGATTTCATTTAGCCAGGATTCATTTTCAATGAATCCTGGCGAAACAAAGAATGTTACGTTTTTAGTTACTCCTTCAGATGAACTTGCCAACGGAGATTATACTATTATGGTAGGAGCAGAAAATGAAGAATTATCATACCTAAAATCAATAAAAGTGCATATTTCATAATCTAGTTAGCCCTTTCAAGAGCTTCAATCCCGGGCATTTTATCTCCAGCCAAAAATCTCAAGGTTGCTCCACCCCCAGTTGATAAGTGGGTCACTTCGCTTTCCGATACGGCAGATTTTTTCAGGGCTGCAATCGTGTCACCACCACCGACAAGTGTCATCGCTCCTCTCCAAAAAGCAAGAGCCATACTCTTTGCTACATTTATCGTTCCGTTTGCAAATTGTCCCACTTCAAACATTCCCATCGGACCATTCCAAAAAATAGTACCAACTCCGTTTCCGCCTATTTCTGAAGAATAAATCTTGGATGTTTCGTTACCGATATCAAATCCACACATCCCATCCGGTATATCGCCAGTAACAGTTGAAAACGAGTTCTCCTCAGAGGAGACTACGTGATCCACTGGAAGTAAAATTTTCTCACCATAGGAAGAAAGTGCGTTCTTCACCCAATCAAAATGTTCCTCATCAAATAATGAATTACCAATCTTGAATCCCTTTGCCTTGAGAAATGTATAAGCCGCTCCGCCACCAATTAGTAATTTGTCTGCCTTTGGCAGCAAATTTTCCAGAGCCCCAATCTTATCTTTAATCTTGGAACCTCCTACCACCAAAGTAAATGGCTTTCTTGGATTATATCTTATCATGGAAAGATATTCTATTTCCTTTTTCAAACTAAATCCAGCTAAGCGAATATCAAAATTTTTTACAGCTCCGTATGTGGAGGCATGTTTTCTATGACATGTACTAAAAGCATCATTTACATATATATCAGCCAAGGATGATATGGACTCTGAAAATTCAGGATCATTGTTCTGCTCTTCAGAATAGTATCTTAAATTCTCTAATAGCAATATATTCCCATACCTAAGATTCTCTATCTTGCTACTCACTTGGCTACCTATGCAATCTTCGACGAAGTCAACATTTCTATTGAGTATTTCCTTCAATCTTGTCGCTACCGGGGCAAGTGAATTATTATGATCACGGAATTTAGGTCTCCCCAAATGGGAAGCCAAAATCACTTTAGCTCCTCTTTTTACGAGATATTCGATAGTTGGAATTGCACTTCTAATTCGATAGTCCTCAGTTACTGCACCATTGTCAATAGTTACGTTAAAGTCTACCCTGACTAAAACTTTCTTTCCGTAGAATTGAATGTCATCAAGGTCTGATACAGATCTGAGCAATTATTTTTACAAATAAGGATTTTATGGGCTAGTAGGATAAACTTTTCTCCCACTTTCACAATCCGAATGAGTTAAACAGAGTTTTTCTATATTAAACTAAGTGTAAAGATTGTTATCCGCTTTTCTAATTTCTATTGTAACTCTATCGCCTACTCTAATTCCAATATCTTCATACTCCCTTACACTAATCTTGAATGTTGGGGAATCACTAGCGCCCCCACCTGTCATCATTCTTGATATATTTCCCATTGCTTTTGGGAGATTTTTCATCATGTCTTCTGGAGACGAAAATGCCATAACGTTTGAGCCAAATGGATTTACTGGTTTTTCGTTCTTGTAATCATTAGGATCACTAAAACCAACGTATACGTAAGGACTTCCATCCTGTGCAGCTTCTATGCGTGCAACAACAAAGTCTTTTTTCATACTTGCCATAATATTTCTTGTCCTAAAGGATATAATTTCCTTTCCCTT
>DASUMD010000032.1:0-6123 GCA_036277875.1 Nitrososphaeraceae archaeon | reverse complement strand
CGTTCTTATAGGTAACGAAAAAACAGCAGGATATATTTTTGCGAACACTGCTATTCTGTTACCCTACTCGTTATCATTATATCTTTTCGGTTTAGGAGTACTGTATTTTATTACTGCGGCAATATCAGGGTCGTTGATGCTAGTATACCATTATAAATTAACAAAGTATCCAAATCCCGATTTTGCATGGAAGGCATACAAGATAACAGCACCATATTTGGTCGTTATTTTTGTGTCACTCGCATTTGATTCTCTATTCTACTATAGGTTTTGATAACGTACTCCAAAACATCAAAATCATATGGTTTTTAGTACCAGCATGAAGTGGGTATATCGATAATTGCTGTTTTTTTATTTTATATTGACTGACTGTCTGCTTACGTTTATTACTTCTATTTCTCCTACTGCCTCTACTTTTCTTATAGATTCTTCTAATAATTCCATTTGACCCTCTGCGTCATCCAGTGTAAAATCAGCCAGAACGGAATTTAGTCCGAAAGCTATTGGTTCTTTTTTATGTGCTAGCAGTTTGAACCCTTCTGGAAGCGTTTCATTCAAAATTTTAGGAATTGAATCTATGTCCGAATCTGATTCAGAAGGAAGAATCTTAATTCTAGCAACTAATTTGGTCAATACTATGGACCTTCAAACCCACACCCAATACACTTGTATGACCTAGCAAATTGTCTGCAACTCTGACATCGCCAAATTAATACATAACCACAATTAGGGCAGTAGTATTTTACACACTCGTCGTTTGCAATTATTGGCCTGCTACAGGAAGTACAAACAGGCAATTGTAATGATTTTGACACAAAAAGCTGATTCATTAATCCGAATTTATATTTTGCTTGAAAGATTGTACATGAAAACTGTTTTTTCACCCAAAGTTTAACTATAAATTGATAGAAACTTGATATCTTAACTGTCCTTCTTGGTACTGAAAACTCTCCGAAATTCATTACCAATCAATATTTTTGTTAGATTAGTAGCTATTCTTGTTTTAAGAAAAAGATCTAGGGCACTAGAATGAAAATCAAAATCCGAAAAATTAGAAACATCATTAATCGCCCTTTTAGACAAAGAGGAGAAAATCGAATCAATGGACTTATTATCCAGCCTTTCCAGCACCCTCCTTGCAAGCAACATAGCGTTGAATTCATTCCAAAACATAGATTTCCAGCTTTTTTCATATTCGAATAGCAACGCATTATCATTATTTTCTATTGCTTTAGAGATTGCTTTACCTGCTAAGATACCCGCCATCCCGCAACTAAAAATTCCTCCCGCCGTGGTTGGTTTAGTTTGTCCAGCGGCATCCCCCACAACAAGAGTTCTCTCTTGGACAAAAGGCGGTCTTGGACCTCCAATCCAAATAGGCGCAAAGATTTTCCTGATTATAGAATATTTCTTTCCCCTAGAATTTATGAATTCATTCAATGCAACAAGTGTGTTGATTCCTTTTCCTGCAACTCCTATTTTGCCCTTCCCTTCACCTGTTGGAATTATCCAAACAAAAAACCCCGGATATCTATCAGAATCAAATAGGATCTCTACTGTTTTACCATCAATCCAATTTGCATATATTTCAAATTGAGCTGAAGCCAAAATGCCATTATTACTGGCGTCCTTCAGAGAACCCAGTCCTTTTGCATCAACAAAGTATTTACATTCAATTTCTCCATCTGAGGTCTTTACGATATAGGTGGACTGATTCTTAGATAGGGTCTTAAAAGAGCATCTAGTTCGTATTTCAGCACCGGCGTCTTGTGCTTGTTTAGCAATTTGTTTGTCCAGTCCTCTGCGATCCACTACAATAACACTTTGTTTTTCAGCAGGTATCTCAAAACTAGTAGATTTCGAACTAATCCTGGCCTTTGAGACTGCATTTTGAAAGTTATTTGAGTCCACTATAAGACCTAATTTTTGCAGCCCCCCTAGGCTGACCATCCCTCCACAGTGTTCTGGCGTTCCAATTTCATGATCTTCTTCTATAACAATAGTGGACGGTCCATTTGATGAACATTCTCTTGCTGTTGTAAGTCCTCCTACGCTCCCTCCCGCAATTAATACATCACAGTATTCCATATCCTATAAGGAAACAATTATTTCATCATTTTATTAACTAACCTGTAGTGGAATTTAAACAAGTCATTGTTGTAAGAAAAGATCTTCGCATGGGGATAGGTAAAATAGCATCCCAGGTTGGTCATGCAGCCGTCCTTGGCGTTGAACAATCCAGAAAATTGAATAAATTATGGCTAAGAAGTTGGTTCAATGAAGGACAACCAAAGATAGTTGTTAAAGTGAACAGTTTGGAAGAACTCCTCCAGGTACAAAGAGATGCTGAAGAACTCAGGATTTCGTCAGTCATGGTACAGGATAGAGGTCTGACCCAAATTCCCACGGGTACGCTGACATGTATTGGAATTGGTCCTGCTCCATCAGATATTATTGATAAAGTGACTTCTGAACTTAAATTACTCTAACAATGCGGTGATAATTTTGAATTATTTTACTCGGTGTTTTTATATCCTGTGTAATTTGACTAGTGTTCCAAACATGTATATATACTTCCATTTATAAAGCCAACCTAGTATGCCTGAAACTAAGCCCATTGTTAGCATAGAGAATGTTGTTGCTTCTGCCACTGTCAATCAAACTGTAAATCTTAATCTAATAACTCAAATATTCCCTGATGTCGAATACCACCCAGATCAATTTCCGGGACTTGTGTTTAGACTAAAATCACCCAAAACTGCAACATTGATTTTCAGTTCAGGAAAAATGGTATGCACTGGAGCAAAATCAGAAGAACAGGCAATTAAGGCGGTAAAAAACGTGGTACAAAAACTCCGAAAAGGCAGCATTCCTATAGAAAATGAACCACAAATAGAGATACAGAATATTGTAGCCTCCGCAAGTCTAGGTGGCAAAATCCATTTAGAACTGGCTGCGCGAGTTTTGCCTCGTAGTATGTATGAACCTGAACAATTTCCAGGTCTGATTCACAGGATGCTTGATCCTAAAACTGTCATCCTTCTATTTGCGAGTGGAAAATTAGTATGTACTGGAGCCAAAAAAGAATCAGAAGTATACAGGGCGGTTCACAATTTACATGATTTACTCGAAGAAAAAAATCTAATGATCTATGAAGGTTAAATTTTCTTTAATTCATTGGCGTATTTTCATGATTCGATTCGAAAATGCCTGAATTATGGCTTAATTATGGTAGTACTGACATTATAGTAGATCTCAAAGTAGAGAATCTTTCACTTATTGAAAATTCAAGATTTGATACACGTAATACTGAAACCTTAGATCAAGAGATTGAGTCTATTCCTATAGCTGATACTACGACACTTGTCCCTCTTGATACATCAAATTCTACAGTTCAACTTACTTCTAGATTAATTGCTCTGGCAGAGACGAGAGGATTTAAAATATCTATTGAATCAATTCCGAGCACGAGAAGGCAATTATCGAACAGGATACAAAACCAAAGTATTGGTCTGCTTGAAAAGAATAGTGAACATTTTCATAAGCTCATAAATGAAAAAAGCACTATTTTTATTTCTAAAACAAACATTGACCCTTTTTTTGGTTATTGTGGGACACCTATCACTCTCTTACGCGAATTTGAACAGGAAAAGATGAATGAAGCGTTCCAATCCAGAACAGATAACTTTCCTCATCCAGCGGTGATCGGACCTCCTCTAGAAATAGCAAACAAGATATGTGAAGAGATGAATGCGATGTCTGTTGAAATTATTTCGAATAATAGCGGAATTAACAATTTTTTTTATGGCGAGATACTCCAGTCTTTTACTAGCGCAATTAAGAAACTTGATAGCCTTGTAATAGAAAATGAACAGGAGCTAAAATCTCTGATAGTGGGGACGAATATTGATACGAATTCAAGTTTGACCTTATCAAGCTCTCTGGATTTATTGTGGAATTCAGTCAATGTTCTCAAAAGGAATGCGATAGTAGTAATTATTTCAGAAAATAATAAGGGATTTGGGGTTAAAGCAATTGAAAAATTTGCTTATGGAGAAATAAAACTAGGAGACTACAAGAATTCTTCATACCTTGAAGGATTGGAACATATCATGTTTATCAATGAACTGAAAGAGAAATATAATATAGCCATTCTTTCAGCGTTACCAAAGTATTACCTGAAGGAAATATTTGGCCTTAAGGTGTTTTCTAATATTCAAGAAGCAGCCGATAAAGTACTTGAAATGAATGGAAAAAGTCATAGGATTTCAATAATACAAGATCCAAATATTGCAATATTCAAAAAACATGACTAGATTTGACAATTAGTACAAACTAAGTTTCATGGAAACCCAAAGTTAAAATAATTAAAGATCATTTATTTGATAATTTGCAGAGCTGCTTACGCAAAAATGAAGATTATGTCTTCTACAGGTGCGGTACAGAGAACCTACATTCGGTAATAGAGATTAATTTGAACTCACTTCCTGAACATTATACTGAATATTTTTTTGAATCAATCCTTAAAGAATTACCTGAATCATTTATTGTTGCAGAATTTGGTGAAAAAATCATTGGATATGTAATGTGCAAAATTGAATTTGGATTTTCGAATTTTAGAAAATTAGGTTTTGTAAAAAAGGGACATGTAGTTTCCATTGCCATACTAGAAGAACATCGAGGGAAGAGGGTTGGCACCATACTTATGGAAGAAGCAATAAATGGACTTGTGTCAAGACGAACAGAAGAGGTCTATCTGGAAGTAAGGGTTAGCAATTCTGCTGCAATAAAAATGTATGAAAAACTAAATTTTAAAGTGAGGTCAAGGCTGAAATCTTACTATAGAGATGGGGAAGATGCCTACTTGATGGCATTAGAATTATCATGAGTGGGATTAGTAGGGTGCAACCAGTATTATGAAACAAAACAAGATAATTGGACTAATATTGCTCATAGTTCCGTCAATATTTTTCATATTTTTTTCATACTTGTTGTTATTTACACATTTGGATATTCTTGTGATGAAGTCGACATTAATAATCATTGTAGGAATTCTCATGACCGTGCTCATTTGGATGGGTTACACAATGGCTTCTGCACCCCCAGACAAATGAGTTTTACTTAAATTATTTCTACATCAGAGACGATTTGATAAAATCGAGGTCCTACCTCTCTTACGACTCTGATATTTCTTATCATGTGGTTAAAGTTACTAAATGATTCTGAAGTATCCTTGATTCCAATCTGTATGGCATTTTTCTTATTCTCTGCCCCCACATGAGAAAAATAGTGTACAATACCTTTGCTATTTGCAAGTGAACTTACTGCAGCATCTACAAAATCTCTTGCTTTTTCCGGTAGAGGCATTAACACCCGGGTGGCAATCCCTCTAAGTTTGTTGTATATCTCCTCCTTAGCATCACCAAGAATAGGAATAACCTTACCCGTCAATTTATTTATTTCAATATTCTGCCTGCATATGTCATGAGCCATTGGATTTGAATCTATTGAATAAATTTTAGACGACTTGTTACTACGTGATATTATGATCGAAAACGTTCCCACACCTCCAAACATATTTACAATCACTTCATTTGGTTCAATCAATTTCGATATCCTCAATCGTTCGGTTGCTAGTCTTGGCGAAAAGTAAGTATTGATTACATCTACTTTAAAAGTACATCCATGTTCCCTATAAATGGTAATTGACGAGTTTTCGCCAGATATCAATTCCAACTTCCTCAATCTATAATCTCCTTCAATTGCTGATACTTGACAGTATACCGTTTTTAATGGCTTAATTTCCTCAATCAATGTATCTGCAATCAATTTCTTTTTTGAGGTTAGTGTTTCTGGAATTTTGATTATTGCAATAGTGCCTATGATATCAAATGAAGAAGACAGCTTTTCGAGTTCTGTAATATCAAGTTTTTTTTGCAATACTTCTTTTAACATTTTTGTCATTTTTTGACTAATCCGTCAAGTCCTCTTGTAGTAATCGCCGGAATTTTTTTGAGCCCTATCCAATCTTCCACCCAATTTATTTATTCTTGGTCGCCCTGTATTTTCATCACGTCTGTACGTTATGGACAAGTTCTCAAGAAACTTATTCATTCCAGTATC
>DASUMD010000031.1:0-6737 GCA_036277875.1 Nitrososphaeraceae archaeon | reverse complement strand
TCCAAAATCTCAATCGGCTGATGGGTCCTCGACATATTGGTTTCAGCCTCTCCTTGGACCCATCAGGCCTGTATAATTCTAACAGTATTACCTTTTTTAGTTCTGCTTTAATCTCTAAATCTTTTTCTTTTTCAATCCGTTCGACTAAAATTCAACTTATAAATAATATTTTGTGCAGCGAATAGGTACATGTCGTCAAATAGGCAGAAAGAAAAAGAGGAAACTGAAAAATTAAAAGAAATGTTACCAACAGAAGCCGAGAAAAAGGAAATAGAAAAATTAGCGGCCGAAAAAAATAAAGAAGTTAGGGAAAACATTAACATCACTTTGGACGAAACTAAATCATCAGTACACAAGACAACAGAAGAAGCAAAAAAGCAGGTTCCACAATTTACGAAGGCCATGAATGAATATCAAGAGGAATCCATCGAAGCGACAAGAGATATTGCAGAAGACTTTCTGGAGTCGCAAAAACAGGTCATCAATTCGTACCAATCATTATGGGTGCCGTACATGGAAAACGTGCAGAATACGTACTGGTCATATTGGGCCTCACCGAATAGAATGACAGAAAATTATACAAGAGCAGTCAGCAATATCACAGATAGTACAATAGCAGCAACAAGATTAGCAAACAACTTCATGTTTGCAAGCATGGAGTCCTGGAAAACAACAATGCAGCATGCAAGAAATAATGCAATAGAATTTTCACGGTTAAATGCGAACTATGCAAAGGCATATCAAAATGCAGTCAGGGACAGTTTAAGAGATTACCGACGAGAGTAAGTATAATCAACCTAACTGAACTCGATCAAGAAAATTCTTTATTTCCCATTTCTTACCATTAATTCCTTCTTTTAAAAGGTCTGACAGGGGAAGAATCTATTTTTCTAGCCGATTCTGCCTTCTCGTTAGGCTTTAACTTTTTTATAATTTATTGACTATTGAACTGGTAGGAATAAATAGTTATAAACACCCTGGTGGGCCCATCTCATACCAGTCTGGGCCCATCATTGTAACTTAATTATGATTTATTGATGGAATTTAATACCTTTATTCAATGTCCCATATTATAACATCAAATAGACATTGTATATTATCTAATGTTACTAACATGAAAATTCCAGTAAATAAAAAATTGGATACTTACGAAAAAGAACATTAAATCGTAATAAGTAATGAGTCCGTTGTACTGCCATGACTCGCATTAGAACAGACCTTCCATTAATATCCGACAAGGAGATGGAGGAATGGGCCCAGGATATTGTTGAAAACACACATTATCGAGACCTGAAAACGTTGCGTATGAAATTAGACCAAGCCATCGAGTCTCATGACAATGACTTGGACCTGCAGCCAAATGTTACCTCTGCTAATTGAAAACAACATGGCAGGCAGTAATAGTTAACTTTTAACTTTTTTATTTTTTATTGTTCATGTTTAATTGTAACGTAAACTAGATCAACCATATTGGTTTCAGCCTCTCCTTGGACCCATCAGGTGTCCGTATAATTCTAACTGTACTGCCTTTGTTTATCTCGGCCTGAATTTCCGGATCTTGATGTTCAGCTGTTGAAAATCTACTCTTTCGCTTTTTACCCTTTCTTCTCAGCGTTTATTTGATATCATTCCCAGTAACTTTCTAATTGATGATTCGTAACCATACTCTCGCACTATCCAGATTAATGTAGATACTGTATAAACAGGCAGAAAGTCTCCTACAAACGGTATAAATTCAGCGAGGTTCATAACAACTGATACCTTACTTTTAGTTATCGAATACAAAATGCCAGTTGTTATAACATCAAACACGTCGCCGATTACTGGGGTACTAAATAGTGGAGCGGCCAAGTAATCGAGAGCATCTGATATAATTGATATACCCAGGGCAACAGCAGCAGTTCTGAAACTGCGTCTAGGTTCCTTATTTGTCTTCCTTATTATTTCGCCCATGGTGAATTGCCTACTACAAAATTGATCAATTTAAGTCTGTATTGATGTCATAGGTTTTGATTATCCATTTTACTCTTGATTTGATTATCGATTTTACTCTTGACACTACTCTTTGAGTAAAGTTTTTTCTTCAGAACCAGTTTGTACACTAAATAAGTATGAGTTACTTCTACTAGATACCTAAAAAAGGGATAATTTAAACCGGGTCGCCTGAACTTCCCTGATTCTTATCTCTTTTGACCGCAGTCGGTTCATGTTTTGCTATATCGTCTGGATTCATTGGATCCTTTCCACCTACTTCATTATCTTTATTTTCCTTCTCATCATCTGAACCCAGATATGTATCAGAATCTGTAATTTTCTCTGCAGTCTTTCTAACTCCCTCTTTCACTTCTTCAACAGTATCTTCGACTGAATCTTTCACTTCTTCGACAGTGTCTCCCATGATAAGTGTAATACAATAAGTTATTTAACACTTCAACACCCAACGGTTAATGCATAAATAATTTCCGCATTTCTATACGATTTTATGCGTTACTTAAAGAAGGAACGTAGAAGCGGTGAAGCGGTAATACGTCGGTCAAAAATAAAAAAATGGACGGTTACTCGGAAGCGGCATTGCTCTTAGCCAGTTTGGTGCATAGATCCAGATGCCGTTTTTCTTCCTTGAGTATTGCTCTAACTTTTGTTCCAAACTTCTTATTTTTTACATCCTTGGAGACAGCAGCCAGAACTTCATAATGCGCTACTTCTCCTCCTTCTGCTAAACATAAAAACTCTAAGGCCTCTTGCGTGTCCGGATCTTCTCCAAGATACGTTTCCATTATTTTTGACACTTTCTCTGCTGTTTCTTCTGCCTTTTCTTCTATAGTAGACGGATCCAATCCATCACTGTCTGCCAGTTCTTTGACCAATTGTTGCATTTCTTCCTCTTGATCACTTGCCTCCTCTCTCATTTTCGCTAGTTTTTTCATATGTTCTGATTCTAGTAAACCACGTGAATCTAATTCCTCTACTGCCTTTTGCGCTGCCATTTCCAACCCCAAGGCCTCACCAATTTTTTCTTGTATCATTTCTTGATCTGCCATAAGTTAGGGATGCACATTAACTCTTAATACCAATATCAACCACTTTTTCCGTTCTGATAAATTGGAAGGTATTAAAGATAAAGTAAATATCAGAATTCATATCACGTCGATTACACAACGAAACTGATAACCACAAACTACAAAAAAGATGTAAAATTGCAGCAATAAAATTTCTAAATTTCTTTATACTTATTACAACCACACTTTAGACAGTAGCCGTAGTCATGTTTATCATCAATAGCATGATCTTCCCTCGAATGATGACAGAGAACACACTCAGGATTCTTACGTTCCATGGTATTCCTTATTTTTGTAATTTAATTTATTTCAGGTCTCTAACATTCTTGTATGGATCTGAAGAGTCCTTAGGCTTGGTCGATATTCCAACCATCCTCTCTTTTACTACTTTTATTCTTTCAATCGGAGCAATCTTATCATCAACGGAAGGTTCTTCCCCGTACAGGAATTTATCATGGACTTCTTCTTCATTATTACTTAACCACAAATAATCACCGTCATATGCGTCTGCCAGGTTCTTTGGCACCCAAAAACTTTTTTTGCTAATAGTTCCTTTTTCGACTCTGAAATGATTCTGAGATATTTTTTTTATTTTACCAAGTTTTTTACCATCATTAGTTTTTACCTTTGCGTCATCAAGCTCCGTCCACATGACTGTGGGTCCTTCAATGTTTTCTTCAGGCATGTACTGTAATGGCCAACATTAAATATAAACAAAGAACTCAAATCATTAAATCTGATATTGCATAACCATTGTACGAATGACTAACGTAAAAATTTCGGGCAAAAGACTAATAGACAAAAAGGTAAAGTCGTTTGATGGTAAAGACGTGGGTAAAGTCAAAAGTATAACGCCAGAATTCGTGGAATTAAAAGATGGCGATAAACGATATTTTGTTCCTAAGTTGCACTTTAAGGAGCACGACAAAGATTTGTATGTATTACTATTGGAAGATGAAGTCAAAGACAAGTATCAAAGGAAAGATCCTCCGCTACCGTCAGAAATTCAAGAAGCAGAACGTACCGGTGAGGGATACACTTCTTTTCACGAAATCATCCCATTTATGGCAAAGGAACCTGATTTGGAATTGAAAGGAGAAAAATCGGGTGAGATTCTAACAATTCCTTGGGAGGATGTAATACATAAGCATGTGAGAACCACGGACAATATCGACATAGGTGATGTAGACAGAGTAGGAAATGAATTTATCGTAGTGAGAGAAGGTGTAGCAAACGTACATTTGTACTATATTCCAAAGCAGTACATTACTAATTATGATGGGAGCTCCATATGGATTGACGTAGCGAGTGGATTAGTCAGCCCTAAATTTGAACGCGAAGATGAACCAACCCAGGAAGAGATCGACATGCTACTTGATGAAGTTCCTGATTAGGGATAACCAGAGTACAGGGATTTGTGATATTCGCCGAAGGTGCAAAAGCGTGGCAGAAAGCAAAAATACAAATTAGTAATGTAACCTCGGCAAGGCAGAACTTGTATAATTATAAAATCATCATAGTATAGAATGCCTTCATTATCATCTTCTGTATAAAGGGTGTCTCGGGTTTCGGTCCCGTTCCCTGAATCACTATTGCAGTAGAACGGAAGGCTAAATACTAGACTGGCCGAAAGTCCTGTATCCTTACAATGAACTTTTTGTGACAACTAGGACAAATAAAAAATGCGGCGGAATCACGTCGAGCCAAGATTTAAATCGATGATGGATAAAAAAGGGGCTATGCCCCATGCTGGTTTTTATTGTGGTTGTCTAACTCGGACTGGCTGTTAAAGGACTGACCACATTTAGAACATTTGAATTGACCTTGACCACCTTGTGACATTAAAATTGAATGTGCATCATTCCTAATAAAAGATTGTGTGTAACTGCCTGGAACCAACTTTACTAATGCGGAGGAGTTTAAATGAGCAATCTTTGCCCCGCCGATCCTACTAAACAACAATATATTGTAAGTCGGATATGAAAGCGTTAAAAGGAATATTTCATCTAATATAATAAGTGCACATTTCCGACAACGACAGTAAATCATCTTTGTCGAAATTCAGTAGGAGGAGACTGATAGTAATAACAATAATAATTTCCGTTGCTGCAATTATAATTGGAATGTGGTTCTTTTTTATGGTAGAGAATAACTTTGGAAGCACTAACTATTTACCACCAAATTGCTATATGATAAATGGAAAACAAATATGTCCCAACCCATGAGATTATTTATATTTTGTTATCCGATAGTAACAATAAGTTATGTATACGATGATGGAGAGTTTGGAGTATAGTGTCTGTCGAGAATAGGGTGGTTAGTATCGTAGATGACGATCCAGACATTGTTATGCTTTTTCGTGATGCGTTGCAATCTTTATCCGGAATAACTGTATTAACGTTTACAGATCCTATTCTTGCACTGGAGCATTTTCAACTAAATGAGTATCCCTATGTGCTGGTAATACCAGATTACAAAATGCCTGGATTGAATGGTATGGAATTTCTTAAAAAGATAAAGGAATTGAACCGCTTTGTAAGGACGATGTTAATGACTGCATTTCAAATTGAAGATAAGGTGTTTCGTGAATATACTAAAAAGAAAATCATAAACGCATTTCTTCAAAAACCAATAGGTATACACGATCTTCTTAAAGAAGTGGATACCCAATTACATTCTTATGAAATGCAGAAAAAATTCCCTGCTATTGGCTAGAGTCGTATAAAATATTTACAATATTGCCTTTACCAATTTCTGCTTGAATTTCAGGACCTTCGTGTTCTTCCTTATACGAAAATCTGCTCATCGACTCCCAACTTTTTTTAAATCCAATTTTGATTCTTCAATTCGTTTTAACCAATCCCGTCTTACCTCATCTCTCCGTCCCCTCAGTGATTTAGGTTTTAAATTCAAAATTTTGATAATGAAATTGTGGGTCGAACAGTTCCTTCCTATCGAATCGCAACTGAAATCGAAAGAAGCAAATGGAAAATATTCAGGAAAAGTTTAGACAAGAAGGATAGAAAGATATTTGATGAAATGTTCTCTTATTCACGACTTTACAATTCATAGTTTTGTTATTAAATTTTGTCAATAATCGAACCAGGAATTGATATTTTTCTTCCTACAACACTTACAATTTCACTCCATACTACATCCCTAACTCCATCCATCGCCTTTATTTTTTCAAGAATGTCAAGAACTGAAGCATTATCTTTAAGAATTGTTTCTACTCTCAAATCAATCGTATGTTCTCCTATGCTTTTTCCTACATAAGTTACTTCGTCAGAATCGAGCAGTTTATTGGCAACAGCATTTACCATTCCATTTCTTATCGCAATAAAAAAGTCAACACGTTTCCATCCAAATTTCTCTATATCCAGTACGTAGTGCAATTTCAAAAATGTGCTTTCTAACCGCTTGCGTCTCCTTCTAACAGTAGTAATTGGGATCCTTAATTTTGCGGATAGAGTCTTGCTAGATTTTAAATCACCATTTGGCTGCAGTAAAATCTTTAACAATTTCCTATCCAAATCCGATATGTTAGCTTCCTTTTCTTCTAACTTCCTTGACACTTTTACTTATAGATTGGAATTCCAGTTATATAATTTTTATCCGTAATTAATTTTTAGTTGTAATTAATTTGAATGTAATGATAAGTATTCAAGATTTCTAGAT
>DASUMD010000030.1:0-3784 GCA_036277875.1 Nitrososphaeraceae archaeon | reverse complement strand
TGCTGGACTGGAACCAAACCACATCGTCTCACTCGATTCGCGAGACGAGAAGGCAGTTGAAAAATTTACAAGCCCCATAATAATAATCGACCCTATTGATTCAAATAGAAACCTTGGTGCTGCAATTTCAACAGAGTGTCTCGCAAAATTTATTTTAGCATCAAGATTATTTTTGAAAAATCCTTCAATGGACTTTTTTACAAAGCCTCAAAGATTCAATGCAAAAATCGTGAATCAGATCAAATATAATTTGTTAATAATAGAATTTAGAATCCAGAAAAGAAGTCCGGACATATTGTGGGGTCAGCTTAAGAAAAAATTAACTAGCATTTCAAAACAGCTGACAAATGCTAGATTTGAAATAATCAAGAAATCTTGCTTTACCGATGAAGAAGAACATGCAGTATTTATTTTCATGATAGAATTTACAAACCTGCCAAGAATTAGTGTAAATAGAGGACCTCAAATATATCTAAGAACAGAAACAGATTCTTTTATCAATAAAAGGGGAAAGAAATCCATCATGATATGGACCGATAGTAATAGAATCGTAAGTATTGAAGGAACGAAAAACATGTCGATAAAAGTACATGCAAATCGAATAATTCAAAACGATATTGGTTCAGGAAGCCATGGCGGCATTACATCCGATCTTAAAAAAAGCTATTCAATATATTTGGGAAATGAGAGAAAGTTGAGCAGTTTTGTTTCCTCTGCAATTAGTCTCATGGTTCATGATGGAGAATTTATTGGACAGTAAAAATAAGGAAAGCCTAAAATTTTTATTGACTTACCCCTTATTTGATCAAGATACGTTTGAAAGCAGGATAAATGAATTGTTATCCTTGGATATAAACGGCATTTTCTCTTTTGGCAATGTTCAATTGAAGAAGATTTGTATACTTGGGAAGGGCTCTGTTGGTTTGGTAACATTGGCAAGATTCAAGATGAAATATTTTGCTCTAAAGATTAGAAGAACTGATGCTAACAGAACGAATATGTTCGATGAAGTGGTTTACCAATCACTCGCAAACTCAGTTGGAATTGGTCCCTTTCTTGTGAATTTTTCTGATAATTTTATATTGATGGAATTTATCAAAGGTTCTAACATAGTAGACTGGTATAATTCGGTACGGACTTCAAATGAAAGAATATTGAAATGTACTGCTCTTATCCTTGAACAATGTTATCTCCTTGATTGCCTGAAACTTGATCATGGTCAGCTGAATAGACTTGACCGCCATATAATAATATCAAAGGATGACAGACCTACAATTTTGGATTTTGAAACTTCAAGTGCAATGAGGAGAGTCAGTAATATAACAAGCGTATCTCAATCAATTTTTCTACATGGCCCAATATATTCCAGACTTCAAGATTCAATCAATAAAGATAGGACACAAATCATGAAAAATATTAAAGACTATAAAATTCAAATGAATCATGAAAAATTCAAAAAAATTCTCAACCTGCTAAGACACTAAGATTGTCTGGTATATGAAGCAAATCAAATAAGAATGTGCAGTGATTCTTGCATTTTGTACATTAATATACTTAAGGTAGTACCGTTAAATCTAATTAAATGTCTAATTCCCAGCCCTTTGTGATTAAGACTCTAAAGAAAATGAGTCTCAAAGGTGGAACAGTAATAGATGGCTTTGCTACGACTGGTATTACTAATACTATTGCTTCTGAATGTATCTTACACTCAATTAATACTCAGCTTGTAGCAACCATAGAATCATCTTATTTTTCTCAACTATCCGTTATTAGGAATTCTATTCCATATTTTCCTGTAAGGATATACGCAAATGAAGAATTGAAGACATCAATTTTCATCTCTGAAATAAGCATAGACCCTTCATTATACTTCTTTATTGGAAACATCATGTTAAATTGGGCAAAGGATAACGAATGTAACCTCATAATTAGCTCGAGCAATATAGTTAACCCACGGCAACAGACAGAGCCTATTGATTCAAAAGAATATTCAATCGCAGGTATTGGAAATACAGTAGGAGCAAGAAACAGGTTGAAAGATTCGAAAATTTCATTACTCAAAAATGGTACAATAGGAGGGATTCCAGCAGTTCTTTTAAATCAGAGTTCCGAATTAGGTATCGACGTAGTAATTTTGTTGGTGAAAATTGTTGAAGGAATTCCTGATTTTAGGGCAGCAGCGGAATTATCCACAACAATAAGTCGACTTGTCCCTGGTGTAACATGCGATGTCCCTCTATTACTTCAGGAAGCAGAAAAGATTGAAAAAGAAATAGGCAAGATAAAGACCCAAGATACAGAAAGTGAATTGAATGCTTATGGCTAAAATGCCATCAGCTTGTAGATATTGAATCCTGTCTTAATTTAATTAGCAAATTAAGGGCTTGTTAGACTAAACTAAGTGGCAATGTACTATTTTGTACTGGTTGTGATAATTTTTATCAAGTTTTTGACAGTAGCTAAATTTAGGTCAACCTGTTCTGCAATCATCTCTTCAGATATTCCAGAATCGTATAAATTCCTGACACTTTCTTTTTTGTCCTGACTAATATTTTTGACATCTAACTCAAGGTCTAACTCGGTTTCGCTATTCTTAATGAAGGATTGTACTTGTTTAAAGACAGAATCAATATTGATATCCTTGTCTGATGAAATAACAACTATGTGATTTCTTATTGGAATGCTAAACATAATTACCTTATCATAAATGTAAATTACTGAATTAAGATTCCCCAACTCATTTTCAAATATTTTTCTTAATTCAATTATATATGCCGATTGAGTATAACTAATTTCCGGGTTTCTACCTTTAAGATGTTCACTAATTCCCTGTCGAATTACACTTGCGCTTAGGTGCCCAGACTTTTCGACCAACCCGGAAAACCTCAAAGATGGGTTAATTGCCAGTAGACTATTTAAGAAATCAACGTCATTCATGGAACAATATCTAGTAGCCCAGAAATATATCTGTGTTTGGGCCAAGATGTGAGGCCGCGTATGGAAAGAGCTATCAAATAAGACCACCATTGTCAGCGGAACTACGAAAACAAGATATTGATCTTAATAATTAATTGAACCAGTATGGCGGAAGATATTTCTTCAACAGCTTCGAATACTATCCCTTTTCCTACGTTAACAATAGTATACCTTGTAAGTCAGGCGGAGGGATTGATTGACGAGATAAGCCAAAAGTATAACAATATCACTGTAGAAGATTGTAACGGCTTTTTTAACGGCGGTCTTAAAAGAGATTACAAGAAGATTACGATCTGGAGCCAAGGGATTGATAGCCTGTGGTTTAATGCTTTGATAGCTAGGATAAAAGAAATTGCAAATGTGGATTCAGTTCCTATAGTATCTGGTGGAATAATGTATTCAGTGTAACTTTTAACTTGATTTGCAATTATTTTTTATTCAAAATACAACTAATATTGTGGTTTTCCCAAGGACAAATTACAAAGGAAATAGGCTTCTAAATAAGCGGTAAGATACATTTTATTTGGTCTCAGGTTTTATATCAATCAAAATCTTTTTTCCAACGGTAGGGCTGCCTATATTTTCATACTTTTTTCTTGGCATATTAATCTGAATTACTGTCTTTGGATAAGTCTTGATAACAGTTTGTGGTTGAGAGCGCAGGATGGCTTCAAGTATGGGCTTTATTTGCTTCTTTACTTCCTCATCAGAAATAGACCTATCAATAGCTTCTAGCATTAACTGCTGCTGTGACACCGATTCCAATTCGATATCTTCAATTAGAGACAGAGAAATGTTAATACCATTA
>DASUMD010000029.1:0-2790 GCA_036277875.1 Nitrososphaeraceae archaeon | reverse complement strand
AAAAGTTTGGATCTTCGGGTTGTCTATTCGGAAGAACTGATAGACTCTCGCTATGCATTAGTTATTGCCCAAGAAATTCCAAATAGCAAAGTGCTTGTATTAAGTCCTATTGAAGGACTAACAAAGAATGAACAAGATGCTGGAATTGGATATATTGACAAGATGCATGAGAATATTAAAAATTTATCTGCGGGACTAGAATGCAACCAATAATTAAAGTAGCCAACTTATCATACTACTATGATTCGATCCCTACTTTGGACCATATTTCATTCACGGTCGACAAGGGGGATTTTCTTGGAATAATTGGGCCCAACGGAGCAGGGAAGACGACTTTATTCCAGTGTATGCTAGGAATAGTAAATAATTTTTCTGGTGAAATCAATCTCTTTGGGTTCGACATAAGACAAAATAAGAATATGCTTCAAAGAATTGGATATGTTCCACAAAAAAAATCTGTAGAACAAGCATTTCCTGCAACTGTTAGTGAAATTGTCTCACTTGGTATGATAGGAAGGAAAATTAACAGAGAATCTATCGACAGTGCAATTGAGTTTGTAGAGCTTGGAGCATATCGAAACAAGAGAATAGGAGAACTTTCTGAAGGTCAGCAACAGAGAGTCATAATTGCGAAAGCATTGGTGAAGCAACCTGACTTATTGATATTGGATGAACCTACTACTGGTATCGATTCAGCAGCTCAGCAAAGATTTTATGATCTTTTGACCAAATTAAATAAAGATAAAAGAATAACAATTGTATGGTCCTCACATGACTTGAACGCTGTAGAAAAATTAGCAAGTAAGGTCGCGTGTATTGATAGGAAATTATTTTTTCATGGGGAATCAGAAGACTTTTTTGGAAATGAGGAACGAATGAAATCTTATGTAGAATTTGCTATGCAATCACACATGAATCTCCATTTTGGTAACCAAAAAAATAGAGCTGACGATCCAGAAAATAAAATTGATGGAAATGGTATTTGATTTAATTCAATATGGCTTTATGCAAAGAGCTCTGATATCTGCTATTGCGATATCAGTTATTTGTTCTATTGTAGGTCTTTTCTTAGTACTTAAACGGCATTCACTATTTGGTGATGCTCTAGCACATGTGGCATTTGGTGG
Organism: Nitrososphaeraceae archaeon; assembly: GCA_036277875.1. Taxonomy (GTDB): domain Archaea; phylum Thermoproteota; class Nitrososphaeria; order Nitrososphaerales; family Nitrososphaeraceae; genus TA-21. Next base: position 1,663 of record DASUMD010000029.1, on the reverse strand, counting down.
CATATCGTTAGGACTATTCATTGGAGTTTATCCACTATGGACCGCTTATATTGTTTCCATCTTGTCTGCTGTTGGTGTGAATAAATTAAGAGAATCAACAAAGATTCCTCCCGATTCCTCAATAGCTGTACTTTTGACTTCTGGTCTGGCTATAGGTGTTATACTAATTAGTATTTCCGGAGGATTTACACTCAATTTATTTAGTATTCTATTTGGAAATATCCTTCTTGTAAGCAATGATGACGTAATTATGATCTTGATCACTGCCGCCATAGTTATTCCTGTCATCTATATACTCTACAAGAAACTAGTTCTCATAATATTCGATGAGAACCAAGCAAAGGTCAGCGGATTAAATGTCACATGGATAAATACCTTATTCATTATTCTTGCAAGCATAACCATAATAGCCTCTATAAGACTTGTAGGTGTTTTGCTTATCTCGTCACTAATCGTTATTCCAAACATCACAGCACTGATGCTAGGCAAAGGATTTAAGAAGACTTTGCTTATTTCTTGTGCAATGTCTGTAGTTTCAGTTGTATTTGGAATAGTCATATCATATTATTCAAACGTGGTTCCGAGTGGTACAATAGTTTTAACATTGGTATCAATGTTTTTGATAACCGTTATTGCAAAAAATATGAAAATTAGAATTAATAAAATTGCAGTTACCAAATAAAAGAACACACAACTAAATCAATGACAGTGAAAATCACAAGTTCCGTTTAGAGTCTTATCCGGAAACAAATTAGGTTTATCTAAGGTAATATATTAGAATTTGTATTAAATACTTAAAATATAGATTCCTAATTCTTCTAGAGTTATTTGGATTGTAATAGAAAAAACAATCTATACTGACTATGAAATAGCTATAATGGTTTTTCCTGATAAAGTAAGACTATTTTGTGATTATTATTATCATATTGTGTCCAGGCTATCCATACTTTATTTTCTGTATCAAAAATCAAGGGATCTGAATAGACTTCTGCCTGCCCATTACTCACTACCTTTTTCATAACAGGTGATCCAAAAGTGTTTCCGATCCATAGAAGTACTGAACTATTATTGGTATCATCACTCCAAGTAACATAAATCTTGTTGTTACTGACCAATAAATATGGAGAAACAGAATTGCCGGAATTGTTGCTTAAATTTATCACATTCCCTGCAAGGTTTGAGTCGATTTTTCTTAACATGACGTCAAACGTTTTGCTATTATTGAGTGTATCGGACCAAGTTACATAAATGTCCTCTCCCAGAAGCTGACCATGTGCAAGTCTGGAAATCCCAGAAGTATTGCTTATATTAATTGTTGAATTGAACGACTTACCATAATCATTACTAACTGTAAGAAATATTTCAGAATCGCCTTTTCCAAATATACTTTGCTCCCATAGAACATATACTCGCTTACCCTCTAGTGTAGTAAAGACAGTTGGATTGATAGAATTGATTGTCTCTTGCACAGTTACATTCTCCAATATGTGAGGAAATATCGTATTTGAGCTAGCATTAACTACTGTCCCGTTAAATGAAGAATAACCTTCATATCCTTCAAGTGGCAGAATCTTATTGCTTACAATTTTTGAGGTTGTAAAGGTATTTGCTCTATCCAGACTACTTCTAAATGCTATACTACATATGGGATCGTCATGTTTAG
>DASUMD010000028.1:0-10530 GCA_036277875.1 Nitrososphaeraceae archaeon | reverse complement strand
TGGAGGGTAAAGAGACAACCAGTAATATTTGTGAGTTAGACAAGAAAGGAAATATTTCAATAAATGGAGATTGTGGAAATAAAGCAAAAATCCAGGTTCGAGCTGATTCTGGTTGGAAAGGAACTTTTGAGGGAGATGTTGACTGTGGTTAAGTATAGTTCATTCTCTTACTCATGTAAATGACGCTCTGATACAAGGAAGACATCTTGGAAATTATGAATTTTTAAAATACTTTTTATTTACGACATTTTTTTCAAAGAATGTATTTGCGTAAGGGTAAAATTATAGTTATAGAGGGAATTGACAAAGCTGGAAAAACAACACAGGCAAAATTACTGCAAGAAAAATTAAGGACCAAGTGCATCAGGTTTGATTTTCCTGACTATTCTACCCCTGTAGGTAAAGAGATAAAGCAATTCCTTGATGGAAAAAGAGACTACTCAGATGAGGTGAAAATGATACTCCTATCTGCAAATAGATGGGAGAAAAAGGCCGAAATAGAAAGAGTAATTGGTAAAGGAACTACGATTATCATGAATAGGTATTTTCAATCTAATCTGGTCTATGGAATATCAAAAGGATTGAAATTAGACTGGCTCCTCACATTGGACAAAGGCTTACCGGGCGCAGACCTTGTAATAGTAATAGATATCAAAACTAACACCCTGGTTACCAGATCTAAACATGGTATAATTGATACCTTTGAAAAAGATCTGGAGCTGATTAGGAAGGTAAAGAAAAATTACAGAATTCTTGCAAACAAATTCAACTGGAGCATTATTGATGGAGAAAAGTCAGTCGACGATGTTCATTATCAAGTACTGAAATTAGTAAAAAAGATTGTGAAAATTTAATTCAGTGTGGCGTTAAATTCTCTTGTCGACATGAAATTCGTTGGAGAAATTGCTGATCCTATTCACAAGTTTATTAGATTTACAGATCTGGAAAAAAAAATAATTGATTCAGTTGTTTTTCAGAGATTGAGAAGAATTAAGCAATTGGCAGGTGCTCACCTAGTCTACCCTGCTGCACAGCATTCAAGATTTGAACATTCTCTGGGAACAATGCATGTGGCAGGCCTGGCAGGAGAACATCTATTTTCAATAGGAGCTATGGAGAAAGAATCAATTCAAGAACTACGGGTAGCTTCTCTCTTGCATGATATTGGTCATGGACCTTTTTCCCATCTGTTTGAAGAAGCACTAAAAGTTACAGGCAACAAGAATCATGAAACAATCGGAGCAGAAATAATTTGTAAAACTGAATTGAGCGATATTCTTTCAGGCTTTGGGTATTCTCCAAAAAGCATAAGCGAAATTTCTTTTGGCAATTCAAAAGTTAAATTCAAAAACGAAATAATTTCAGGGAGCCTTTCAGCAGATCTCATGGACTATCTTCCAAGGGATGGTTTTTTTGCAGGAGTAGAATACGGAAAAGTAGATTATAACAGAATTATTAATTCATTCAGGGTAACTGACAATGAAAGTTTGGCTCTGGATATTTCATCCTTTTACTCTTTTGAATCTATGATGATTTCAAGATTCGAAATGTTCCGTGCTGTCTATTTTCACAAGACAGTCCGCTCTGCTGAAGTAATGCTCCTTCATTCCATCTTGCTCTCAAGTGAAGCATTGAACCTGAGTAAATTATCATTAAATGATTATCTGAAACTAACTGATGATAGCATACTGTGGAAGATTTATTCATCACAAAATAACAAAATTGCAAAAGAAATGATTTCTAACTATTTAGAAAGGAAATTACTGAAATGTGTGTACGAGAGATTTATTCGTAAAAGAGATAATTATACAAAATTAAATAGAGATAAAATTGAGGAATTGAGATTGAAAATAGCAAGATTAGCAAATATTGATGAAAGGAAAATTTTTCTTGATACGTATGGCATTTCTCTTGTTCCACTTGCCCCAAACAAGAAAGAAATGAAATCAATACTTCTTGTTAGTGAGGACGAATTCTTTAAACAACCAGTTTCTAATCTCCCCTTGGTAAATTCAATAACAGGTTATCTTGATATGATAAGAGTTTATACTAACCATAAGGATCGAAAGAACATTACAAATATATCAAAAGATGTATTAGATAAGGAGCTGCCAGAAAAATAATGAGCGTCTCCAAAGAGGTTTCAAAACAGAAAAAAATTCTAGTCATAAAATTAAGCGGTAGTGTATTTAATTTTAAGACTACTTCAAAGTCTCTAAAGGAATACGCTCAAGTTTTGCTAGACATACATACCAAAGTGCAACCAGTTGTGGTGTCTGGTGGAGGAATAATTGCAAGGCATTACGTTAATTTAGCAAGATCATTAGGGTCTGATGAGAGCAGTCTTGACGAAATGGGCATAGAAATATCCAGGCTAAATGCAATGTTGCTTTCTGCAGCTCTTGGAGATTCTGTTTATCCAGTAATTCCTTCAAATCTTGAGGAAATTACTATTGCTTGCCAATCAGGCAAGATAATAGTCAGTGGTGGACTTCATCCAGGTCAGAGTACAAATGCTACAGCAGCACTTATTTGCGAGAAAATCAAGGCTGATAGATTCTTGAATGCAACAGATGTCGATGGAATTTATGATTCTGATCCAAAGAAGAACGCAAAGGCAAAAATGTTTAAGGAAATTACTATAAAAAAATGTCTAGACCTGTTGAATAACGAGAGCACTCAGGCAGGTAATTATGAACTTATGGACATTGTTGCAATGAAGGTAATTGAAAGATCAAAGATTCCTACATATGTAATAAAATCAGATCCTAATGTTATTAGAAACATCATCATGAAAAACAGACAATCTGGGACGAAGATTACTGTCTAGAATTTAGTAACGTTTACTTTTTAATGTAGCATCCAATTTATTAATTGCCAAGTGTTTCACAATACGTTATTGTTTATGTAACAGTTTTAATCTGGCCCTTAAATTCTTGAATACCGTCATCTAGCATTTTCTTATATGCTTCAATTGCCTTTTCCTTTGGTAACGGTTTTGATTGAGCTTTTGCATAACCATCATTATCACATAGAAATAACATTGCCTCAGATTCTCTTTCCATTTTGCCAACCAGCATTTCTTCACCTACCGGAGCAAATCCACTCCCATCTTGTTTTACAGTATATGTTAACATGGCATAGCCAGTATAATCAAACAGCTTTAATTGAGCCTTTTTGGATCTTTCATGGCCAATGAAAGAAGCCTTGTGATATTGCATTGAAATCTTTATGTTTTTACCTTCTAAAAGTATTTACCTACAAAGTATTATGATTTTTTTACCGGGGTTCGATTCCCTTTAAAAAATAGTTTATTCTTGATAAAACACAGGCTCTGCAGAGCCATGCAGTGATATATCAACATAATTATTATATCGAGATTGTTTATTGTCGGACATTGTAATGTCTACACCTGGGATGTCAATAGCTGAACATTTTGATGAACTGAGAATAAGGTTGGTTCGCATTGTTATTTGCATTGCAATAATAACCATTATTTCAATGAGTTTTGGCATAAAAACAGCGATTGTACCTATTACACCTCCATTTCCATCCCAAGATGCAAGTCAACAACAGAATCTCACGCTGTATTATCTATCCCCGGATCCATTTAACAATGTAGCACTCCAGCTGACAAGTTTTATGAAGGATACGCTACTTCCACCAGAAGTAAAGCTTATTCAAACAGCTCCCGGCCAGGTATTCTTTGCTCAAATTCACATCTCCTTGCTAATTGGCTTGATATGCTCCCTGCCAATCGTAATCAGAGAAATATTTGGCTTTATTTCTCCTGCATTTTACCAAACAAAGAGTGACGGGGAATATGATAACAGAGATGTAAGAAATACAAATACAGAGGATGACGCGGCACAAGGCAATGCACAGCAAACAAGAAAAGAAGATGGAAAAAAAAGTAAAAGGTCATTTTCAAAAATAGATCTTTTCAAAATAATATCACCAATATTTCTTTTGTTCATAATTGGTGTGGTATTCTCATATGTGCTTGTAATTCCATTGACTCTCGACTTCCTCTACAAGTATGGTGAATCAATAGGTGCTGAAACATTACTGACAGTCAACGATTTTATAGCTTTTGTACTGCAATTCATACTGGCATTTGGAATTGCATTTCAGCTTCCAGTCCTGATGTATGTTTTATCTCTAAGTGGTCTGACTGATTCAAAATTCTGGCAAAGAAATTTTAGATACGCAGTAATAATCATAACGATATTTGGTGCGATAATAACACCAGATGGAACCGGTGTCACGATGTGGTTCATTGCATTACCGATGATTGGGCTATACGCTGTTGGTATTATAGCTATTAGACGTAAAGAAGGTAATGCAATAACTGTTTAATATATTGCAAAAGCCGGATTTTACCTTCCGCAAATAAAAATGGAAGATAATAGTAGCAAAAGATAATTATCCAATTTCCATATTTGAAACTATTCCCAGTGAGTAAAATTGGATCAATCGTCACTTCTTCAGAATGATAAAGATAAACAACATTTGAGTTATTGGAAGGAGCTTCCGGAAAATACTCGAGTCATGTTAATATCAGCAATTTATTCTGGTGAAAATCAAAAAGTTCAATTAAAATTCTATGATCCCAATTTACATGTGATATATTTTTGGCAGGATAAAACGGATCACAAACCATATTGTTATACTAAACTGGAATACCAAAAAAGAGCAGAAGAAATTGCGGCCATAGAAAAGAAATTTGAGCTAAAGATAATTCCAAAAATGGATCTAATGTCAGATAAGGAAATTCAAACAATAAAAATAATTGCACCAGATCCACTGTCGATAGGTGGAAAGGGTGGCATTAGAGAAAAACTCAATGTATGGGAAGCCAACATAAAATATCATGAAAACTATCTTTATGATACTAGGCTAATTCCAGGTTCATACTACAAGAGGGAAGGAGACGAAATAATTGAAGATCCTTATAAAATGTCAGACATTGTCTACAATGCCCTGAAAAATTTTCTATGGGATAAGATCTTAGAGAGCAAGGAGGCAAGAAATGACAAGTATAGAGAATACGTGAGAGAGTGGGCTGATCTACTGAACCAACCTATTCCAGAAATGAAAAGAATAGCACTTGATATCGAAGTGGATTCAGAGGAGGGACGCATGCCAGTTCCTAAGGAACATAATAGAAAAATTACTGCAGTGGGGTTAGTATCAAATGATGGCTTTAGAAAAGTACTTCTTCTTGAACAAGATAAAAATCCCAATGATGGAACAGCCCTAATTCCAGAGGCAGAAATGTGCAAGACCGAAAAAGAACTTTTGGAAAAAACCTTTGATACAATTTGGTCATATAGTGTGTTAGTTACCTTTAATGGTGATGATTTTGATCTTCCTTATCTATATGAGAGATCTCAAGATCCAGCAATTGATCCTATAAACCACACCATTATACCAAAAGAAGAAATCCCATTACTTGTAAAACGAGATTCTTTTATCAAAAAGGGTATCCAGGCAGAACCAGTCCAACTGAAACACGGAGTACATATTGATCTATTTAGAACATTCCAAAATAGATCAATTCAAATTTATGCGTTTAGCCACAAATATTCTGAATACAGACTAAATGCGATCTCAGAAGCCCTTTTAAATGATAGTAAGATTGAATTTGATGGAAACATAAGCGATCTGCCAATCCAAAAATTGGCTCAATACTGTCTAAAAGATACAGAATTGACGTTTAGACTTACAAGCTTTAATGATAATCTTTTACTAAAATTATTATTTGCAATCGCCAGGATTTCCAGACTTTCAATAGAAGATCTTTCTAGGGTGGGTGTGAACCAGTGGATCAGGGGAATGCTATTTTATGAGCACCGAAAAATAAATGCGCTGATTCCCCACAGCGAAGAGCTGCGATACAAGGGTCAAGCATCTTCCGAGGCAATAATAAAAGAAAAAAAGTATAGAGGAGGTCTTGTCGTTGAACCCACACCAGGAATTCACTTCAATGTATCAGTAGTTGATTTTGCCAGTCTGTATCCAAGTATAATAAAGGTTCATAATCTATCCTATGAAACAGTAAACTGTCCCCATGATTCTTGCAGTCAGGATCCTGATCAAAAAATCACTGATACGTCATACTGGACATGTAAGGAGAAAAAAGGAATAACGTCACTTTTGATAGGTTCGCTTCGAGACCTTCGAGTCAATTACTATAAACAACTATCAAAAGACAAGACAATCTCACCTGAAGAACGACAACTCTATACGGTGGTAAGTCAGGCAATTAAGGTTATTCTCAACGCAAGCTACGGAGTAATGGGTGCTGAAATATTTCCACTCTATTGCCTTCCCGTTGCGGATGCTACGGCAGCCATTGGAAGAAATATTATCTCTAGAACTATAGAGAAATGCAGGGAATCGGGCATAGCGGTCGTCTACGGGGATACAGATTCATTGTTTTTGAGGGATCCTTCTGAGGGTAACGTAGAAGAAATTTCAAAATGGGCAAAAACTAACCAGGGTGTAGACTTGGAACTGGATAAAGAATATCGCTACGTTGTATTTAATAATCTAAAGAAAAATTATATTGGAGTCCTCAAGGATGGGACTGTAGATGTAAAAGGACTAACAGGCAAGAAATCTCACACACCCGCTTTCATAAGAAAAACTTTTTACAGTATGCTAGATATACTTGGCAAAGTTAATACTGAAAAAGATTTTGATACTGCTAGAGAGAAAATTAAAGATATTGTTAAAGAAAGTGCGAAAAAATTAGAATCAAATGAATATCCTTTGGAGGAACTTTCTTTTAATGTTATGATAAACAAGTCCCCGGAAAAATATGGAAAAAAGACATCTGAAAACACAAGAATAACCTCCATACATGGTCAAGATTCAACTACCAATTCAATCAAGGGAATCCCTCAACATATAAAGGCAGCAAGATTATTTTCTGACAACGGCAGACAGATTAAGGCGGGAGATATAATCTCATATGTAAAGACAAAGACCGCTGAAGGAGTAAAACCTGTTGAACTATCCAATCACAAGGAAATAGATACCGAAAAATACCTTGAGGCGATGGAATCTACTTTTGATCAGCTTTTAACTGCACTAGATGTAAATTTCAAGTCCATTATTGGTAAGCCAAGACAGAGCAACTTGGATGAATTATTTTGGTCAAACTAGTACTATTATCTATCTTTAAACATAAACATAATTACTTTCAGGATTTGGCTCAGAATTGACAAAGATTTTAGATCTTTTGGATTCTTTCTTTATTACTCCAGAAAGGACCAAAGCTGGCTGTTCCTTTGGTGACATTGATACGAAAACCTCATTTAACGAATCCAACATTGTATTTTTTGGGATTCCATTAGAACTGACAACTTCCTTTGGAAAAGGGACCAGCAGGGGCCCTGAAGCAATCAGAAGTGCATCTGGTCGTCAAATTGAAACCTATGTTTATGATGAAAAAAAGGATATCAAGGAAATAGCAAAAATTTTTGATTTGGGTGATATTAAATTACCCCAATATCATAATGGTAAGGTAGATTCTATATTTTCCTTCTTGAATGAAAAAGTTACGCCCCTGGTAAAGGAACTCTCAAGAACAAAAAAGAAACCATTTGTGCTTGGAGGAGAACATACCCTGTCATATTTTTGTTTCAAGGGTCTTTCAGAAACTCACCCTCTACTGATTCATTTTGATGCACATCGAGATCTAAAACCTGAATACGAAGGTTTGAAGCTTTGTCATACTACTCCATTCTATAGATTGATAGAAGAAGGATTCATTCAGGGTGAAAATATCCTTCAAGTAGGGATCAGACAGGCAGATCAGGAGGAAAATAGTATCGCAGAAAAAAATGGTATAGTAACATTTGATCCGTGGGAAATAAAAAGTAATATAGAAAGAGTAACTGAATATATAACTAAAGTTACTAATAATAGAAATATTTACATATCCTTTGACATTGATGTTTATGACCTTTCTTATGTTCCTTGTACAGGAACCCCAGAACCATTTGGTTTGGATCCATTTGAAATATTAAAAATAATTAAAAGTATTAACGATTCTGCTAATCTGGTAGGAATGGACCTAGTTGAGGTATCTCTCAAGAACGACGATTACAGGGAAGGAACACTTGCAACACAAACGCTTCTAAGGATTATTCCAAGAAAGTACGTTTAGATGCTTGGTTGGAATTGAATACAAATTATTATCTTGTTATTTGCTTGTTTATTTGATTATCCCCATCTGGCCCTTTCGGTCTCTCTGTCTTCCTTGGTTGCTTTTTTCCATTCTTTATAGTGCTGCCTGCACAAGTATACTCTCTTGTTTGAAGTATTAACTTCCAAATCTGCAGCCATACTTGCCTTACTTCCACTTATGGATCTTTCTGCAGATTCTGAGCATCCACTTACGCTGCAGTTTACTCCTTTCTCTACTCTTCCCATTTGAATGGGATCTAAGTTACGAAATATAAAAACATTAAAGAATGAAAATTCATCTTTAAAAACAGAATACTATTTTCTTGTCTAATTTTATACCATGATTAGCGGTTGTTTTGACAAATAGGTGGGTAGGTTTAATGGCAAATATGGTTTATCAGAGGTTTCAAGTTTGATTTTTTTTATCAGACTATCCAGAGCCATGCCATATTGGGATTTTGCTACCCTTTCCCTAACTACCAGTTCATTTCCGTCGACTTCCTTGTCTCCAATGACTAGAATGAAATGGATCCATTCAGATTCTGCTTCTCTAATTTTTTTTGCAACGGAAAGTTCTCTTTCATCGATGTCGGCCCTGATATTATTCTTGCCCAGTTCGTCCGAAATTTTTTCACTGAATTCTAAATGTTTTGAAGCTACAGGAATTACCCTGACCTGTGTGTGTGATAGCCATAAAGGTAATGCTGGAACCTTTCCTGTATTGTTATCTTTGTCTGTTTTCTCTAACAGAGCGAATATCACACGCTCTATGGCTCCACTGGGAGAGTTATGCAAAATAATTGGATATTTCTTCTCACCATCGCTATCAACAAATTCAATTTTGTATCTTTCCCCATTTTCAACATCTATCTGGTCAGTTGAAAGAGCTGCAGCTTTTCCCAAACTATCTATGAAATTAAATTCCCATTTTACAATAAAATAAAAGAACCTTTCTTTCCACATTTCTACAAGTATTGGTTTCTCTAGTCTGGCTGCAAAGGTTTTAATGAATTCTTTATTTTGTTCATAAAAGTCCGATGTAAAACGAATGACCATATCCACATCGTCATTTGATGAAAGACCGAGACCTTCTATTACTCTTAACGATAACTCAAATCGCTTGACAAATTCCTCTTTTGCCTGATCCATATCCCTACAGAAAGCATGACAATCGGGCATACTAAAGGCTCTGAGCCTTCTGAGGCCTACTAATTCGCCGCTCTTTTCTCTTCTAAATGAATATCTTGTTAATTCATAAAGTTTCAACGGCAGCTGCTTGTAAGAAATTTGAAAATCTTTGGCCATCAGAAACTGACCAAAACAAGCGGCAAACCTCAAGAAAAGTTGCTTGTTGTCTGATTGTATGTTATACTGTCTTGCTGGAAATCTGTTGAAATAGCTATGGATTGACGGATGGTTGGAATCATACATTACTGGTGTTTCGACTTCTATTCCACCATATTCGTGTATCATCTTAGTTACATACGTCTCAATTAGTGATTTCATTAAACGTCCCTTGGGATAGTATCTCATATTTCCACCGTCAGAAGAAGGTTCATAGTCAGCTATAGCCAGCCTCTTCATTAGTTTCACATGGGGGGGTACCTCAACTACTGTTCTCTTTTTTGATAATTCATAGTCAGCTAATTTTCTAAATGCACTATCTTTTTCAAATGTATACTCATTTATTGGAACAAGATTACCTTCAGGCACAAGCACATACCATGAGGAATTGAGCACTTCCTCTGATTTTAATGCGATTGATTCGGCAGTTGATTCCGTATTGGTTTTGCCGTCAGTCTTTTTCTGAATTGTTTTAGCATGCTCTGCCAGAGGATGTCCTTTTATTTTTATGTTAAAGGACTTTGTCCAACCAAACGGAGCCCTATTTACAATCTTAAACAGATCTCTTGTCTTTTTTTCAATTGAATTTAATATGGATTGTGCCACGGTATGTGTAGCCAAATCAGAACTTAGGTGCGCATATGGATAGATTAGCAGACTATCGCATTTTATCATCTCACCGTATGTCTTTAATTCATTTCCAACTTCATCAATTATGGACTCATCATCATCCTTTTCAACGGCGACAAGTGCCACTATTACTTCATCTATTTTGTTACTAGATTTCGAAGGAATATCTTCTGCAGCTTGTATTTCCTTTGAGATCGGTTGGTATTCAATAAAATCTGCATGTAACAAAAGTATACGCATTTAATGACGAGAACAAAACCTAAAGGGTCAAATTAAATGGTTTGGGAACAAAAATCTGAAATTCTAAAATCAATAGTTGGTTCTTAGTTCAATAAATCGGGTTTCAGGGCTCAGTCT
>DASUMD010000027.1:0-6355 GCA_036277875.1 Nitrososphaeraceae archaeon | reverse complement strand
ACCGTAGATAATGGAATTGAAGGTATCGATAGAGATGAGATTGGAAAAGATATTGGAATAATAGATGTGCAAATGGATAATCTTGTAGACGAATTGATTTCTGAGGGTTGTATAAAGAAAATAGGCCGCACTAAAATTTACATAACCGATGATGGAAGAAAGAGAGTTGAAATCTAGATCGTTTCACAATAAGGTTTCTAGCAGAAGTACCGAAAAAGTAGGTAAAAATTAAAGGCAACATCTGTAATTTCTTTATAAATATTTTTATCCAGGTTATTAATAACATTTTATGGAGCTTTTAATATAAATTAAAAGCAAAAAATTGCCAATTTCCTATTATATGAATAATAAGTTAGAAAACAAACAAATATCATAAAATTTTTACATAATGTTAATATGTCAAAAGCACGTATATTATATAATGTCTATTTGTGTTATGTGTCTCAAAATATATGACGAAAAAGATGTGAATCTTCAACGAAAAATTGTAAATGATGAGGATTTCTGCAATGATTGTTGGACAGAAGTCATGAATATCGAATGATATGAATCAAGAATTATTATTTTTGATTACATAAATGAATTGTGATCTAGGAATTCCAATTCTTCTTCTTTTCATCATATTCCTCTCTTGAATATCTTACCGTTGCCGGGTGGCCCATTACAACAACATTAGGGGGCACATCCTTTGTTACAACGGCTCCCATTGCAATTACACTGTTTTTTCCAACCGTTACCCCGGCCTTAAATACAGCTCTCCCTCCAACTATCGCACCATCCTCTACTACAACTCCTGTCATTTTTGGACTCATTGGATAAGGATCATTTGTAAATGTCGCGCAAGGTCCTATGAATACATTTTTTCCAATGGTAGTTAACGGCGGAATATATACAGATCCCTCAATTCTTGTATTGTCTCCTATTTTTACATTATAATCTATGTGCACAAGTGAACCAATAGAAACATTGTCCCCTATCTCACTATTGTTACCAATGTAGCTGAAGTGCCAAATCTTTACGTTCTTTCCTATTTTCGCAGTTTCTGAAATAAAGTTTATCAAATTATTACTATTCATTTCCATATTTTACCTTCTCCTATATCTAATATCATGCTATATCTATATCCAATTTATAGTTCCTTCACGGTTCTCAAATCCCTTTACAAGTGCCAAGGATTTCCATTTTTAATGATTTTGCTGGGAATTTTTTCCTGCCATTTCTGTAAAAACTGAATATCTTTTTCTTTATCACGTAGCTCATCTGGCAACATAACAGGAATTTCTTCAATAATTGGATAAAACCTTGAACACTGCGAACAAAAAAGTACTCCCTCTTTTATCACATTTTCATTAATGATTTTATCTTCAGCAATATCAATTTCAATCAATTCCAATGGATAGTACTTATCTATAGGACATGCCAGGATGTCTAGCATAGATCGTCTCATGGATACTTCATGGTTAACACATCTTATTATTTCATCTCAATTCCAAATAAATTGGTGAACCTGTTTCACTCGATAGAAGTGCTGCTTCGGCTACTTTAGTCACATTTGTGGCTTCCACAGAGGTAACAACTGGCTGTTTCCTCCTACCTTCTATTACTTCAACAAAACTCTGTAATTCTAACACAAGAGGTTCCTGAAACTGTTGTCTTCTGGGAATAATGGTTTCGTCACCATGATCAATTCTTATCTCTTGCGTAATAAAATCACCATTTACAGTACCTTCCGTACATACGGCAGAGAATGTTCTGACCTTCCTTGGAGTCACCCAATTCGATGCAATTATCGCAACCTTTTGATCTTCAAATCCCAGCATTATTGTTGCGAAATCCTCGAACAAATGAAATTTTTTTCCCGCTCTAGCAAAGACCATTTTTGGACCCTTGCCGAAAAGAAACATTGCAGTATCAATGTCGTGAACTGAGGTATCATAAATTACGCCCACATCCTTGATATGTAGAGGCATTCTGTTTTCCCTGTGGAACTCCATCATCAAAAGATCACCGTATGTCTGTTGTTGAATTATATTCTTCAAATCCTGAACAGCAGGATTAAATCTTTCTACATATCCGCATGTCAAGTTTACCTTGGCTTTGCCGGCCAATTCAGTCATCTCTTCACAATCCCTTGATGAAAATGAAAGAGGCTTTTCCACAAATACATGGCAACCATTTTGAATTACCTCCTTTACTACTGACAGATGTGATTGAGTAGGTGTACATACTAGACAGGCATCCAATCCTCGTTCGTTAGAAAAAAGATCCTTTATAGAAGAATAAAATTTTGTATTGTATTTTTCTGCTATTTCTTTTGCACGATCTGTGGACAAATCACAGACAGCTCCAAGGACTCCCATGTTGTAGAGAACCCTAACGTGATTCTTTCCCCAACCGCCTACTCCAATTACACCAATTTTTGAACCACTATTCTTTTTTCTTACCAAGTTGGCGTTAGCCATCCCATAAATTTCTCAGATTTCCCAATCACAATTCTTTCGTAATTTTCTCTTATACTTTTTGTCATGGTTCCCTCTCTTCCATTTCCAATTATATTTCCATCGATCTTTGTAATTGCAATTATTTCAGCGGCAGTTCCCGTTAGAAATATCTCGTCAGCAAGATACAATTCTGTCCTCGAGATGGGACGTTCAACAACATCGTACCCCAACTCCCTTGCAATTGTTATGGCAGTATCTCTTGTAATTCCTTCTAATATTGAATCTGATAACTGGGGTGTGTGAAGTTTTCCATTTCTAACTACAAAAATATTTTCTCCTGATGCTTCGCTGACAGTTCCATTCCTATCAAGAAGTATGGATTCATCATATCCATTTCGTCTACATTCTTGAGTAGCTAATACAGAATTAAGATAATTGCCAGAAGCCTTTGCCATCGGAGGTATGGACTCATCATCAATTCTTCTCCAAGAAGAAATGCATGCAGAGATCCCATCACCCTTAAAATATTTTGCAAATGGGAAAATTATGATTGTTGTATGTGTCGGAGAATTCTTGGTTACATTTAGATCTATTCCATGCATACCAACAAATGTAAGAGGCCTTATGTAACACGATTCTCTTATACCATTTTTTCGAATTAAATCTACAGCAGCTTTGCAAAGTTCGTCAACAGAAAATTTAGTTGTAAAGGAATAGACATTAGCTGATTTACGGAGTCTATCCATATGCTCCTTGAGTCTGAATATGGATAAATTGTCATCAGATCGATATGCACGGATTCCTTCAAAGACCGCCGTTCCATAGTGAAGGGCATGTACAAAGATTGGAACCTTGGCCTCTTCCCATTTGAGATATTGTCCATCGAACCAAACAAAGTCTACACCCTTATCCTTCATAATGGCAAGTCAATAATTGGATAATAAAAGTATTCAAATCTTTGTATATAGGACTTCTAGTTGAGAAGACCTTCTTCAGGGATCTTCATTCCAAAAATTTTGATAGTTTTGTCTGCAGAATGGGCATATTTTTCGACAATTTTCCAGTTCTCCATAATTATATTTACAACGTTCTTTGGTACCATTTTTTGCCATGATTCTTTGGAGGATTCACTAACTTGATCTCCGTTCTGCTTCTTCTGGTGATTATGAATTGAGTGATCCAAACCATTTTTCAGATTTCGGGTAAACTCATCCTTTCTTAGGTATTCTAGTGCTTCTCTGTACAATAATTCTTTTACATTTGATGAAGATATTTCGAGCCTTTTTGCCTTTATAGGATGAAGATTATAGAACCGCAAAGCTATCCTCTCAGCCTTGTCGCCAGTATACGAAATAAATCGGTCTTCCACCACATCACGCAAGATTCCTCTTCGCAATGACCATGAATATGGGGAGAGAATTGGTGGAAGATATTTGATGAATGGAGATATGAACCTATAATTAGGCAAAATTTCTATATTGTCATGGTCATTAAACAAGCTTAGTAGCATCTTCTTTCTCAATTCATATGAAAACGGAAATGTTCTTGTATTTACTTCTCTACCTTTTTTTACAAAAACTACTGGAAAAACATACACATGGTAACCTTTAGATAGTTGAGAAATTATTTTTTCATGGGAATTTGTAACTGGATTTAGATGGGCAAGATAAAGCGCTGCAATTTTTTCCAATTATCAAACTTGATAGATATAATAACAAAAAGTAAGGAGAAAGCTCCTATGCTTTCTTTACTTCAATTTCTATTGTAGAGACATTCCTTGTTCTGCCATCTTCTGCTTGGAGTGTTTCTGACCCAATTCTAACATCGCCTATTGTATACCCTGCATTTTCCATTCTCTTTAGAATTATTTGTGAAACATCGACTGCTCTTCCAATACTTAAGCCTCTTGCTTTTATAGTAACTGATGGTTGATTTGCTAGTTGAATAAGTGTGGATGTTACATATGCCATCAGTGGTTTCTTGCCTATGTATATAGAATCGCGGGGTCCATCTCTTTGTGGTTGTGTATTCTGTTGTACTTCAGACATAAAAAACCGTTAGTCTAAAGGATAATTTAAATCTAAAACACATTATCTGATTAAAAAAAATATCAACCTAATATTGTGACGGGTTCACCACACTTCAATTTTAGAAAAAACTTGTAACTATAATACAAGAAATTAGGATTGAAATGCCCCAATCTCACGGTTATATATCTGGTTTACCATTTGTACTATTACTCAATGAAGAAAAACATCAAAAATGGAACTAACTCAGAAGAGAAAGTGAGTGAATCGGTTACGGATGAGGATACTAATATTCAAAATGAAGGGTCAGACCCTGAAATTCCAACTAACGACTACAATACTAAATCGATAAATTCAGAAAAAACAATTAGAAAATCAAATTCAAACGTCAAGATCGAAGATTATGACTTGATAGTAAATAGTCTAAAGGATGCTACTAATTCATTCAAAGATGTGATTCTTTCCATTGGCAAGAAAGCTCAAGAAATCAGAGACAAGGCTGAAGAAACATTTACCGTGGGAGCAAAGAGAGATGCAAGGGATATCCAAGCTCTTGGTGGTTATGTAGAAAATGTAATCAAGGGTTTTGAAGATACTATGACGGAAATTAAAAAGAGAAATTACCGTGATGAAGAAAAGCTCTTGAAGGGTTACAAGAAATTACTTGAAGAGCAGATTCATCTAATTAATGCGAGAATGCAACTTGTAAAGAGACTTAAATCAAAATGACCTAACGGTACTAATAGAATATTTTAAGAAATTTACACCCAAATTGAGACCAAGATACTCATCCACAATTTACCGTCATCTAGAATCAATCTTTACCCAAAGGATACATTCATTTCATATTTTTGATTTTGCTGATAATATGATAACCAATCTTTCTAAGAATATTTAAGAGTCTGTACATGATCAATACTAGAAAATAGATGGCATCAATATTTGATGATATTAATCAAAGCAGAATATCAATTGCATTATCAGTTCTTTCAGTTTTCTCAATCTTTCTGATTATTGACTATCTAGATCACCACCTGGCATCCGGCTCATTTCATGAAAATCCGATAATTCCTACGTCCTCTGAATCAGAATTTCTTACATATGATGATCTTATTACTGGATTTAGTATAAAATACCCTCATGATTGGGATAGGGCCCAACATATTGACAAATCAGTTACATTTCATGCTCCGAAAGAGAGTAATTCTGATACAAATCCGGCAGATCTTGGTATAATGGTAATACAAGTAGGATCAAATACAACACTGGCTTCGATAACACAGAACCAACTTAGTACCCTCAAAAAACTTTATCCAGACTTTCAAGTGCAGGAATCTGTTGAAACAATTTTTCTAGGACACCCAGCGCATATGATAATCTTCACGGCAACTGATAACACACAAAATGTGCGAAAGGCAATGCAGATCTGGTTTAAGGAAGACGCTAAGGCATTTTTGGTGACTTACAAATCAGATAATGAGAGATTTTCAAAATATCTACCGACCATTGATAGAATGTTAAATACATTTTATACATATAAGAAATAGCCAAACGAGTCATGAGTGTATAGCGAGAGTGTCCTGCAAATTTGACCATACATAGCCACCACGAACCACTTAAGATGAATTTAACGATTACCCATCTCATTCTTCAGGAAGTTTTGAAATAGTCAATAGGTCTTCGATATTTTCTTCGCTAACGCCTTTTTTAGCCAACTCTCTTCTCAGTTTCTTCTTATCCTTAATCTTCTGAGGCACATTTCTAGTATACTGGGTTATATAATCAATAAATTGGGAATCATCGATTGTAGCATTATTAAATTCTGTACTGGAATTTACGGTTAACGATTCATAGTTAGGATTTATTATAATTGAGTTTGTGAGTTCA
>DASUMD010000026.1:0-6305 GCA_036277875.1 Nitrososphaeraceae archaeon | reverse complement strand
AATACAAACTACTTGCCACCTGATTGTTATTCGTTGAATGGAAAAATAATTTGCCCGAAAAGGTAATTCAATTCTTTTTAGTTCTTACCCGAAATATATTGCTGTCAAGTTAGCGGTACTGGTCAACGAGATCGCTATTATTCAAAACAGGAACAGAATCTCCTATAAACTCATCTTCGTCAAAGTCGTATTTTGAAATTACTGGCGGAGAATTTCGAATTGTCAATCGATATGAAGTAGGCGAAAAGTTGGGCCTGGACGTTTCTGAAACAGATAACACAGTCAATCAACTAACTCAGATTCGAATGATAAAAATGTCACGGGACCCAAAATCATATTAACTCAGGAAGCCTTGGCCGTTATTCATAGAACCGAGAATAATGATTAGAATCATACAAAATATTCATTCTTTTAATAGGTCTGATGGGAAGAAGGATTTTTGTCAAGTTAGAAGTAACAAACGTCTGAGAGTATCGATTCGACTAGATGGTCTTACCACATTGGTTTAACTGTATATTGGTTCTTAGGCTATTGTATCTATTCCTAACTTTAAATATTATGAATCACATACATTTTCTTATGACCATGAAAGTGAAAGGTGCAATTACTAGTACTGCAGTGGTAGTCTTAGTGGTATTAGCAACAGTAATGGTAACAGCATCAACATATGGGTTGACTGAACTGGTGTTCGCACAAGCAGTTCCAAAATTTGTGATAAACCTAACAGGCAGTGAAGAAGTACCGCCGGTTCAAACAGAGGCAACAGGTGTAATCGAGATCAGCCTAATGCCCGATTCGGTAGGATATAGTATAAACGCTACTAATATAGACGGTGTTACAGCAGGACATGTACATCTTGGCAAAAAAGGCGAAAATGGACCCGTAGTGGTTACATTGTTCAAATATGATTCTCCTATGAGTGAAGTATCGGAAAACGGTACAATTACGGCTGATAAATTTGAAGGACCAATGGCTGGCAAGCAATTATCTGACTATCTAGCTGCAGGTGCTAATGGTTCGTTATATATCAATATTCATACAGAACGAAATCCTAATGGAGAAATTCGTGGACAAAGTGGAGCTAATTAGTCCAAAAATAAAAACGATACCAGATAATAGTCATCTTTTTTGTTCAATGCTTTCTTTTAATTTAATTTATCAATAACTTTCTTGCGTCCACCGTCTTTCCTTATTCTAACCATCTTTCAAAATATAATGGACAATACCATTCGACAAGTTTATCACCGTCACCTACATCATATTTTAATTTTTTAATTAGAATTTCTAATCCTAGTTACAAGTAAATTCCTTTAGCAACCAAATTATAAGACCTGTAATTTGCATATCTCATGCAGGTTGAAGGGAGAGTAATTATCTGCGATGCTATAGATGACGTAGGCATAACCATTCTGAAAAAAGCCGGCTTAATAGTCAATTACAAACCCGATATTGAATCAAACGAAATACTATCCGCTGTTAGAGAGTGCGATGTGATTATAGTTAGAAGCAGAACAAAAATAACAAAAGCGGTAATTGATGCAGCTCCCAATGTCAAAATTATTGCAAGAGTAGGAGTCGGGTTGGATAATATAGATACAGATCATGCTGAATCTAAAGGAATTAAGGTTTTGAATGCTGCAGAAGCTGCAATGAACGCAGTATCAGAACTGGTAATTGGCCATATGATAGCATTGTCCAGAAATATTCCCAAGGCAAGTAATGGAATCAAGAATGGTAAATGGTTAAAAAAAGAACTTGTTGGTGGCGAACTAAGAGGAAAATATTTGGGAATAATAGGAGTAGGAAATATAGGTAGAAATGTAGGGCGAATTGCAAAATGCCTTCGTATGAACCTGATAGGATATGATATCTTTCCGATAAATCAAGAATATGTCAGGGAAGTTGGTATGATAAAAACAGATTTAATGACACTACTGGAGAATTCGGACTATGTAACATGTCACGTACCATTGACGGAAGAAACGAGACATCTTATTAATTCTGAGACACTATCGCATATGAAACCAACTTCTTTCCTGATTAATACATCAAGGGGAGAAATAATAGACGAACATTCCTTATTTATGGCGTTATCTGAGAAAAGAATCGCTGGAGCAGCGCTTGATGTTTTCGAAGTGGAACCTCCCACCAATAAGGAGCTAGTAAACCTCCCAAATATCATTTGCAGCCCTCATATTGCTGCTCAAACTAAAGAGGCACAGGAACTTGCTTCAATTGTGATAGCAGAAAAAGTAATTCAGACCTTACTCACCAATAGATGAAAAATATCAAATCAAAGTCTCACAGTTTGTAGCTCTTGTTCTCTTGTTCTTCCGGTTAACAAAATACAGATATTAAGGTCTTATCTGGAGTTATCTGTAATATGCATCAGTATATGGCTGAAATGTGGACAAAAATGTGGAAAACGAACTCAGAAGAACTAAAGGAGAAAGCCATGGCATGGAGAAAGGAACCAACCATACACAGAATTGAAAGACCCAGTAGATTGGATAGGGCCCATAAATTGGGATACAAGGCAAAACAGGGCATAATTGTAGTTCGCACAAAGGTTGGAAGAGGCGGAATGAGAAAGCAACGTCCCACATCTGGAAGAAGACCAAAACACCTGGGCGTAGTTAGAATCAAACAAACAGATAGTATGAAACTAGTTGCTGAAAGAAGAGTAAATGAAAAGTATCCTAATATGGAAGTTATTGGTTCTTATTTCCTGTACAAAGACGGTAAAAACATTTGGTATGAAATCTTGTTAGTAGATCCTGCTCATTCATCAATTTCAAGAGACGTCGAATTTAAAAAGAGGTTAAAGGCTTTTGCAAAATAAGCTATATGCTAACTCGAATTAGTATTAATTTTTTGAGCCAGCAAATCTATCAATTTTACTAGTTCTTCCCTCCCAATGTCATTATCCAGAGTTATGTAATAATATCCTCCTGATTGCAACGGAAAGTTCAAAGTTAATACCTTCTCATTTACGGTAAGTGTGTACAATGTGGTACCTAATGTTGAATCAAACATTTTTCTAAGCTGGTTGCGAGTCGCCTCAATGAAATGTTCATTGATTGCTTGTTCAACATTAAGTAGTGGTATGAGGCCCGGGCGTAACTGTCCTGCAACAGTCCTACCAAAATTGTTTATCATTCCAACATAACGGATTTTTTGAGATAATAAGAGTAAATTATGACATTTTTCTTTGTTCCTGATTGACTCTTCTCTTGAAAGTTGATTGTGCTCTTTTTTTTCCATAATAAGTAAAGAAATTTTGCTAGATATATTTTTTAATGTCGTTAAAACGGATCAATAAGTTTTAATGGTCATCCCGATAGATTAGAAGAATAAATCTAAAATGAAAAAAAACACGATATATAGTTTGATAGCGATTGCGATTATTATTGGAGGAGGTCTACTTTCTATATACACATTTTTTGGATCTTTCAATCCCTTTTACGTAGTAGTAAGTGGGAGTATGATTCCAAAGATAAACATTGGCGATATTGTCATTATTAAGAATAATTCTTTTGATACTTCATTTAATAATCTTAATGTTGGGGACATTATTGTTTTTAGAGCTCCGGAAGCAACAACAGAAGATGGAAAACCCAAGGTAATTGTACATAGGATATCTGAAATCGGAACTTTTTTTGGAAAGGAAGTTGTGACGACACAAGGAGATGCAAATCCGTATTCCATACCTGGTATAGACTTTCCAATATTTATGGAAAACTATGTTGGAAAAGTAGTATATGTAATCCCAAAGATAGGAACAATTTCAATGATTATAACCCCACCCATAAACTACATAATTATGGCAATAATAATTGGATTGTTAATTTATTCCATTCGACCAAAGAAAATAAAACACGAGAATGAAACTGTGTAAGATAGATTCAGATTAGAATATGAATCCAACCATCTCTAACTTCTGTGCTATAAGTTTTGAGAGGTTCTTCAGCAGGTAAATTCTCAGGGACCCCGCTCTCTAGATTAAATCTTGACATATGTAGTGGGCAAGTAACAGTATTTTCATCTTCATTTAAAAATCCTGTTGAAAGATCAGCGTATGCGTGAGTGCATATCCTATCAGTTGCATAAATCTTATTGTTTATCTTTGCTATTAGAATTTTTTTATCCTCATGATCAAAGTCTATCATATCACCGTTATTCACCACTTTTAGTTCACATGCCTTGATCCATGCCATGACAAATCATAGTTAGCAGAGTCGTCTATCTATACTTATAATGTTTTTCGAATATATCCTCAGTTTCTCTGTATCTTGATTTTTCGACTTCAAGAATGTGTTCCATTGCTTCATCAGTTTTGAGCATTAATGGTTTTCCAAGCCATTTATTTTCCATCAAATAATTCACCCACGCTCTTATAGTAGGGCCCATTTTACGAGATAATGGTTCTAAGAACCCACTTACAATTTCTCTTTTTGCTTCTTCGTTACTAAGTCCCCTACACATAAGATAGAAAATTTGATTTTCATCTATCTGCGCAACAGATGCTGAATGAGTGGCCCTAACTTCATTTGTCTCAATTTCCAGTCCAGGAATTGTATCTGATTTTGCGCCTTTATCCAACAGAATAGCATGCCCGGCAAGAAATGATTCGGCAGATTTTCCATTTTTATCAATTTTTATCATTCCCTTAAAAAGAGATTTGGAATTGTCTTTCATTACTGATTTTGATAACACTCTTCCCCTCGTATTTGGACCATAATGAATCAGATTTGATGTTACATCAAATGACTGGTCATTAATACCAAAAATTATTTCTACATCTTCAGCGCTTGCTCCTTCCCCCTTCATTACATTGTCGATTTTATATCTTGAAAGCTGACCTCCAAAAAGTCCCATATACCATGACATCTTTGCATCCTTTTCAATGAACGCTTTTCTATTTGAAAAATTAACTGAATTCTTCTCATTCATTGCTTGAAGTGTTACGAATTCCAGTCCTGCGTTTGCTCCAACATAGCATTCTAATAATTCAAACAGTGATTGCTGAATTTTATCATCAGATTCTTTATTGCTATATAATTCTTGTACTATACTTGCTTTTGAATTTGATTCTGCAATTACAATATTTCTTGTTATGGATGATGTTCCATCTGGTGCAAGCACATCGATTATTCTTATTGGTTCATCAATGATGATATTTTTTGGTATATACACAAAAATACCCGAGTCAAAACAAGACAATTCTAAGGCAAGAAACTTGTCTTCAGAATAGTCAAGTTGACTTAAATGCATTCTATCTTTAATAATATTTCCATGATCCTTTATCGCATTTTCAAGATCTGAAATGACTACGCCTTGTTTTAGCAGCTTGTCTGAAACCTTGGAGTGAACTATAGAGGAGCCAATTTTCAGAATACTTGTATCCTTATCAAGCTCTCTTATTCTCTCCTTAAGATCTCCATCTGCTTCGTAAGTTTTAGTCCCTTGAGAAAGATAAACACGATCTGGATATAGGAGATTAGCATCAGAATATTTTTTGTATAGTGGTGAAACTTCATGCGGTAAAGAAGAATAGTTTGAAAATGCATTATTCCTTATTTCCATCAACCATTCTGGTTCTGAATTTGTAGTACTCTTTTCTTTTACATACTTGTCATCCAATGATGATAGTGAAATAATGCTAGTTGTCATGAATTAAAGGATAAATATGAATAAACATATTATCTATCTTTCTATTTATTCTAACTTTCGATCCTGAGGGCCTTTTTGAATATATCATGGGTGTGTATACTATGGTTGATGTTTGTTGAAATACTTCGAGTATTTGGGAAGAGAGGCCAATCCACTAGATTGAATTTTATCATGAGAAAAATTAATAAATACTGATTTTAACAAACCCTCCCTGTCAAAACAGATAAAAGATTGAAAAGAATTTTTTCTACTGATGAGAAGGAAAATCATTGTTCTTACGTTAATAATTTTGCTTTTAGGTTCAACTTTGGTTCTTATTGCAAATGTTAATGAGAACAATATTTCTTACGCAGCCTACGTAAGAGCCTTGCCAGAGAGTAGTGGACAGGTACTAGTTGACCCTTCTTTGAAAGTTGAACTATTCTTTAAGGATGGCCTCAAGGGACCAGCAACTAGCATGGCATTTCTTGCCCCCGATGATATTCTTGTATTGGAAAAAAATACTGGTAAAGTCCAGAGGATCGTAAACGGAAGTCTACAACAAAACCCATTGCTTCAGGTAAAAGTGGGAACAGAAGTAGAATTGGGAATGTTGGGAATAGCGATATCAAAGAGTCAACAGGGCAAAACTT
>DASUMD010000025.1:0-4617 GCA_036277875.1 Nitrososphaeraceae archaeon | reverse complement strand
AATTTAGTGAATTCATCCAAATCTGCCATATTATGACAATAATTTTGATTCCATTTTAAGATTTTCTATGCAAGTTGATAAATGAGCTGCATAGAAATATGGAAGATCACTTTTAAAACTATCAAAATTAGAAATAATATTATATTATTCTACAGTCTGTAATGTAGATATGCAAAATACTAGGGGAAGATTGTATGTGGTAGGCGTTGGTCCAGGACATCATGATCATATGACCTTCAGGGCAAAACAAGTTATAGAAGAGAGCGAAATAATCGTAGGATATGAAACCTATGTTTCACTAATAGAAGATCTAATTCAGGGTAAAGAAGTTTATCGATATCCCATGACTCAAGAAGTTGATAGAGCCAATCAAGCTATTGAATTTGCTGAAAAGGGAAGAATAGTCTCATTGGTTTCATCAGGAGATCCTGGAATTTATGGGATGGTAGGTCTAATTTATGAAATTCTTGCTGACAAAAAGTGGAAACATAATGACGGAATTTATGTTGAATGTGTTCCAGGCGTTTCGTCTTTAAACTCTTGTTCTGCACTGGTTGGCTCTCCTTTGATGACTGATTTTGCAGTAGTAAGCATGAGTGATCTACTTGTGCCATGGGAAATTATTGTCAAGAGAGTTGAGGCTGCTGCATTAGGGGATTATGTAACTGTAATCTACAACCCTGCTAGCAAAAAGAGGATTCATCAGCTTAGGGATACGAGAGACATTTTTCTCAAATATCGAAAACCAGAAACACCTGTTGCGATTGTCAAGGGTGCATTCCGCGAGACTCAGAAAATAGTAGTTACCACATTAGAGAACTTGCTGGATTACAATGATATGCTAGGGATGATTACAACTGTAATTGTAGGCAACTCGTCAACCTTTAATTACAATGGACTCATGATAAATCCGAGAGGATACAAATCCAAATATGAGCTTGTACCAGAGACGACAAAAACTGTAAATTGAGCTTAAAAGGAATTTATCACTGACCTTAATCCGTTGCAAGCCTCAGTTAGATTAAATGCTTTGTCAATTTCATATAGTGAAAATCTATGAGTAATCAGCCTCTTTAAATCAATCTTTTGCTCATGCACCAAATCCATGGCCTTTTTCATTATCTTGGGAGTAGAACTAAAGCTTCCACTTAAAGCTATTTGATTATAATGAAGTAAGTTTGGATCAATTCGCAGAATTTTATTCTTGGATATTCCTGCGAACAAACTAACAATTGAATTTTTTCCTGCAACTTTTAGGGCCAGGTCTATTGCTTCAGGATTGCTAGTGGCCACAATAACCAATTTCCCCCCTTTCCCATATGTATAGTCCCATATTGTTTTTATTGATTCCTTCGGATCATTATTCAAAATTACAACATCTGCACCAATTGATTTTGCCTCTTTTAATCTTGATGGAATTTTGCCAACAACAATAGTCTTCGCACCATACAGTTTTGATATTTGAAGGTGGATTAATCCAATCGGGCCATCTCCGATAATTATGACAAATTCATCATTAATTGGAATATTGAAATTCAGGTGTGCGTTCAGACAGCAAGATAGAGGTTCTATGAGTGATGCTTCATCATCACGGATGTTATTTGTAATAGGAATGATACCATTAATTAGTATATTATTTTGAGGAATATTTATGTAGTCAGCAAATCCACCGTTGACACTTGATCCAATTTCGTTAAGGTCATTACAAGAATTAAAATAGCCTGCGCTGCAATAATGACAATTTAAACATGGAATTAGTGGAGAAACAATAACTCTGCTATCCTCAGGTATTATCTGATTATTTGGTAAATTTAGCTTATTCAAGGTCCTTGCACATATCTCATGTCCTAAAACAATTGGAGGTTGAACTTTTTTATGACCTTCTTTAAACACTCTAACGTCATATCCGCAAACTGCACATGACAGAGTCTTTAGTAATACATTACTATCTTTACTAGATATAGGCAAATACTTAATTTCAAAATTCTTAGGCCCACTGAAAACTGCTGAGTGATTTTTTTCGGGTAACATTTTTTTTCAATTCATTGGTATGATTAGTTCTGATCCATTAGTTTGATTAGTTCTGGAATTTAGCAATATTATTTTTAATAAAATCACCATTTCAAATATCATAAGATATTCAGATTCCTTCCTTTAATTTCTCTCCAAATGAGATGTACTTTCCATGATCTTCAATTCTAATATTAGTATCAACTCGAATACGTAGTCCCACAGAACGGAATATTGCCAACAATTCGCCTCCTGATATAAGGGAATCTATTTCACCGGATTTGATCAATTCAACAATTCTCTTCACTATGATCCTTGTCTGAACTGGAAATTGTGAGTCCGCCAATCGGAGGACTTCGTCACCTCTATCATACAAGTATTTTAGGAGTATTTCTTTATCGTCCATTTTTGTCATGTTCGTTTTTTTCTCATCTTCCCTAATTTTTTCACTTAATGCGGCTTTCTCTTTCAATTGTTTCATTTTTCGGGCCTTAATTATTGCAAGTTCCGGATCTTCTTCTTGACTCATCCTTTAATCACCCCAATTGGAACTAAACGTGCAACCTTTGTTGCAATAGCTAGAGAGTGTGATACCT
This sequence comes from Nitrososphaeraceae archaeon, assembly GCA_036277875.1. Lineage (GTDB taxonomy): Archaea > Thermoproteota > Nitrososphaeria > Nitrososphaerales > Nitrososphaeraceae > TA-21. The sequence continues at coordinate 2,011 of DASUMD010000025.1, read as the reverse complement.
CTACAACTGAATCTACGTCTTTGTATGCCTCCGGTGTCTCTTCAACCATTCCTTCTCTGCTAAGTGCTTTTATGTAGACTCCTTTTGACTCTAAATTCTTTCTTACGCTATCTGTTGTATAGTTTCGCCTAGCAGCAGTTCTTGACATTGTTCTTCCGGCACCGTGGGCTGTAGATCCAAAACTTAATTCTAATGATTTTGAATTTCCGAGGAGTATCCAACTTGCTGTGCCCATTGATCCTGGAATAAAAACTGGTTGACCAATATTGCGATATTTGTCTGGAATATGATTATCACCTGCTGGAAAGGCCCTTGTCGCTCCCTTTCTATGTATCACTAGATCCCTTGTTCCTTCACCATCTATAGTATGCCTTTCCACTTTAGCTATGTTATGTGAAACATCATAAACTAAATTCATATCAGCATCGCCTTCTGTCATTCCCATTACCTTTTCAAAGGTATTTCTTGTCGAGTGTGTAATCATTTGTCTGTTAGACCATGCAAAATTCAATGCAGAATACATTGCTTTCCTATAGTTCTCGCCTTCTTCAGAGTTGTTAGGAACGCATGCTAACTCTCTATCTATGATTTTCATTCCTGATTCCCTTATTTTTTTTTCAGAAATTTTCAAATAGTCGCTGCAAACCTGGTGTCCAAATCCCCTGGAACCACAGTGTATCAAAATAGTAACTTGACCTTCTTCAATTCCCATTGCTCCTGCTGCTTTTTCATCGAAAATTTTGTCTACTTTTTGTACCTCAAGAAAATGATTGCCTGAACCAAGCGTGCCTAATTGGGGCCCTCCTCTTTTCCGGGCAAGATCCGAGACCTGTGTAGGATCCGCACCTTTCATACAACCATTTTCTTCACACACGTCAATATCAGATTCCCGACCATATCCTTTTTGAACAGTCCACTTCACCCCTTCAATAAGCAGCTCATCTAGTTCTGATCCTGTGACTTTTCTTGAACTTGAGCTGCCTACTCCAGACGGAATTGCATGAAATAATTCATTTACAAGATCTTTGAGCTTTGGTCTTACTTCTTGTTCGCTCAAATTAGTTCGTATTAATCTAACACCACAGTTAATGTCGTATCCGACTCCCCCAGGACTTATCACACCTTCCTCCAAATCCATCCCTGCGACGCCGCCCACTGGAAAACCATAACCTTCATGTCCATCGGGCAATACCACCACGTGTTTCATAACACCCCTTAATGTAGCAACATTTGCAGCCTGATCAATCGTTCTATCTAACGCCATTTTTGAAACCAGATTCTCATCTGCATAAATTGTAACTGGAACCCTCATCCCTCTAGATTCGTCTTTTTTAATTACATATTTGAAATCTCCTTCATTTACTATTTCATGGTTTCCTACTCGCGTTATCAGGTTTTTCATGGGTCTTAGAATTTAAAATATACAGTCATTATATTCTTTTCAATTTTCTATGTGGAAAACATCCAACTTAGACCAAAGTCTGCGATTTTTTTTTGACTTGGCTCAAAATAATATTTGTCTTCAAAGAGTCAGATTATGGATTATTATTTTAAGTATATGACTTATGATTCCATCCAATTTTCGAACACATGCAATTAATTTCAGATATTGTTCCGAAGTCTGTCTAGATGGATCAGATTAAGTTAATCCTTGAATTTTATTTTATAATAAAAAAGAGAAAAAAGAAGAAATTAATGACTAGCTGCCCATGGTGGAATTTCCACCCATGTCGCCGGTCATATTTCCAGCCATCATTGTTCCGTTATCAGTTCATGTTACTGCTTCTGGTATTGAGCATTGTAGCGTTTTGTGTTACTTCACTTTCACCATTTCCATTTCCTTCATTTCCATTTGCATTTGCACCATCACCATTTCCATTTTCGCCGGTTTCACCTTCAGCTTGTGCATCTGCTTCTGTTTGGTTTTCAGCGCCTTCAGCTGTTTCTGTACCTTGTACTTCTGTGCATACTACGCCTTCACCTTTTGCTGGGACACATGTTCCTTCTGGAT
>DASUMD010000024.1:0-2919 GCA_036277875.1 Nitrososphaeraceae archaeon | reverse complement strand
TCAATCTGTCTTGTTTAAGTCATTATTAAATATTAAATATCTAGCGTCGATTGCCTAGAGATGGAAAACTAGTAAAGATGTGTTTCATAATAATATCCTTGGATTTAATTAAGGTTCTGTAATAGGCAAGCTGAATGAAATTCTTGCACCCACACCATCTGAGTTATTTTCAGCCCATATCCTTCCTCCATGTGCCTCTATGATACCTTTTGAAATAAAAAGTCCCAAGCCCGTACCTTGATTTGATGTAGTAACAAACTTTGAAAAAAGCTTTGGCACTATTTCTGGAGGAATACCAATACCTGTATCTATTATAGTAACAATTACCTCCTTACTGTCATTTAAACTAGTATTTACGGTAATCGTCCCGTTTTTAGTAAACTTCAGTGCATTATTCAGTAAATTGGTAAGTACTTGATAAATTCTGTCTCTATCTGCAAATACAGTAATTAGTTCTTTAGATTCGAAAAGTATCTTATTATTATTGCCTTCATTATCATTACCATGTTCAATATCATTTAATACAGTTTTAATTTTATCATTAAGTTCAAATGAAGTTTTGGAAAGCTTCAATAAACTGCTTTCAATCTTCGATACGTCCAAAATATCACGAGATAGTCTTTGAAGTCTTCTTGCGTTCCTCATTATGACATCCAAAAGTTGCACCTGATGAGAGTCGGATATGTGATCCCGTAAAACGTCGGTAAGTCCCAGGATAGGTTGAATTGGAGTACGCAACTCATGTGCAGCCATGTTTATAAACTCTTTTTGTATCTTGTCATGTTGTTTCAATTGTTCATTAGCATTCTGCAATGAAAGATTAGATTTTTTAAGCTGTTGGGACATGAAACCTAGTTTGAGATTAGATTTGTTAAGGGCATTAGTTCTTTTGACTACCTCCTTTTCCATAGTATTACTCCATTTAAGTAAAAATATTGTTAAGGATCCAACAGAAGCAAAAACTGCGACTAGTAGAGAATAGCCCTTTAGTCTTTCTGTAAATAGTGTCTCTGACATCTTTGAAAAAACTGTTTTAGTTGGCGTTACTACCTCAAGAAAGTATGTTGGTTTATTTCCCACAATAATGGGCTGTGCAGTATTGATCCTTTCTGTCTTCCCATAATCATATATGGCATAGGCAGAATTCCCTTTAAGGAGAGTTCGCGTCAGATTGTTCAGAACCTCGTTATGATCTATAAAGTTCTGAACTGTAGTACCAAAAAAATCTTTTCCGACAAGGCTCCTATCAGCGCCTACGGCAAGGATAGTCCCATCCTTATCAAATATTACCAAAAATTGGGAATTTATATCATGTACGTTTCCATACCGTGCAAAAAATCTTTCAGTTGGTATTGTGGCGCCTATTAATCCAACGTAATGTCCATCTTCCCTATTTATGATGGGAACGGCAATATAGATTGAGTATATACCCTGTCTTTCAAAACCTTTAGAAAATACAGCCGTTTGATTTTGTTTGGCGTCCTTTACCCATTCTCTTTGCGAAAAATCGGCGCCAAGGTATTTATCCATACCAACTTGAGATACACCAGCAGTTACAATATCATTTTTGTCCAATACAAAAATTTTGTCTATTATATCATCTATTAACCCATACTTATCAATTAGCAATCCGTTTGTATTTTTTACATCGTAGATATTTCCATTCTGAATGTATACAGAATTTGTCAAACCGTCAAGGACAGTCATAACCAACGAAAGATCTGAACCTATATGTTGAGACAGACTTTTTGAAGCAGCCTGCTGTCGATCAATTTGCTCAGCCATAAGACTGTTTCTCAGATTATTCTCTGTTACAGTTTGAATGTAATAAAATAAAGCAAATGAAAATATGACAATTGAAATCACAGAGATAATTCCAATCCTATAAATCCGTGGTAATGATAAACGCATGTAGTTACATTTCTATTAATAAAGTATGTTACTAATTTCCTTTTCCTCTGCTTCGTACAAGTTTTTTTCAGAAACGCAGTCGCCAAAATATAAAAGGCAAGGAACCCATGAATTTGATAGATTGTTACTCGTCAGCACCATGGCCTTGACAATTTTATCATGAGCGATATAGAAGCATTTTGCAATACTTTCAAGTACATTTTCAAAAGACACCATAATTTTCCTCCTGTCTTTTATTCTTGAGGTCCAATTTCATGATAGAACTATTTACTCATATTTTTTTTCACTATTTCGATAAATTTTTCCTTCTCTACGGGCTTTCTTATTAGTTGTTCCTCTTTGAATTCAGGGAGCAATGCTGAGATTTCTTCGACTATTTCTAGACATGTGGCGAAAACTATCTTCACATTGTCATTAATGGCTCTTAATTTGTGATAGAGCTGAAAACCGTTGATTTCCGGCATTCTTATATCACTAATTACCAGGTCGTAAGACAAGGGATCTGCATTTGCATAATGTCTGAGTGCTTCCCTGGGACTTGAAAATGGATTAACTTCGAATCCCGCATTGATTAGAAATTTTTCTAACACGAATAGATCATCTAATTCATCATCTATGAGTAAAATTTTTGGAATTCGTAATGACCTAACCCCATTGATCATATATTTTTTTATATCATGCAAAGAGGAGTTTAGAGGATTTACAGGCGCTACGTTTGTCTGCTTCATTCTTGAAAGTGAATAAAGGGGGTAGGAGTACTTTCCAGTACCGCAATAATAACTATCCATTTCGTGAAATGCATATCCATCATCAAGTTGCTTGAATGATCTTATTACTCGATAAAGATCGTTTCCTACTACAATACCATTGGGTTGTGCATATAAATTCATTTTAGAGCACACATTTATTGTTGATCCAAATAGATCCTCACTATCAAATCCATCGAATCGCGTTCTCTCCACTTTTCCAAAATCAACACTTACCCTATATGTGATCGTTGGTAATCGC
>DASUMD010000023.1:0-5176 GCA_036277875.1 Nitrososphaeraceae archaeon | reverse complement strand
TTGATTTAATCAACTGAATAAATATTATTCTTATTACATCGTTTACAGATACCAAACCAATCCGCTATTCTATTTTCCATCTTTTCTGCAAGAACATTTGTACCACATTCAAAACAAAAGTATCTTTTTTGCATATGATTTATCATTCTATTAATCAAAGATATCATAGTATATCTTTATGATACCGTCAGCACTTGATCTGAATGGACAAAAAGAGTTCTATTAGAAATCATCATTCTTCCTGACACTGAATACATTTTCTACTCGATTTTGTCTACTGGATACTGAAGGCTATGAGAGTAACATGATATTTGAGCAGTTTTTGATCTTGAGTTTTTTAATGTGATTTTGCAACAAATAGTTTTGAATTATTACCGTCATAACCGAAAAGATATGCCTGATCTGTTGAGGAATCTATGAGGATATTCTCAACAATGAAATCTGTTTCAAATTTATTGATAACATTGTTGGTCGTATTTACTGCTATAGCCATACTTTTGGTGCCGTTTGAATTTTTGGACAAAATGTTAGTCATGTTTTGGTCGATTATATAGAGTAATTTGTCATTTGGATTATACAAGATATTTTTTACAAATTCGCCTTGTATACCTGATAGGTTTTTCTTGGTTGAAAGATCTATAGCATTAACTTTTCCGTCAGTGCCTGCTTCGTACAAAATCTTTTTCTCGGGGTTAAGAGTTAGTGCTATTGGACTTTGCACTGTTATGTTATCAACAATTTGGTTATTTGACTGATCTATTACGGAAATCATATTGTCGTATTTTGCACCTGCATATAATAAATTAGATTCCGGATCTAATAGAATATCTTTTATACCATATTGCCATTTATCTATATAGACAGATTGTAACGAATTTCCATCTATTACATAAATTCCGGGCTTACCACCCTCAGGATATAACGAACCAACATATATTTGATTGGTAACAGGATTAATAGATATCCCTGCCAGTGAACCTTCTTTGCCTTCTTCAGTTTCACCGTACAATTGAATTCTCTTGAATTTATTGTCAGTTGAGTTGATAACATACAAAGTATCATATGCAATAGTGGTATCATTTTCGTTAACAATATGCTGACCTGTTGCATACAAAACTCCTCTGCTAGGATCTAATGCAATATTGGAAAGAAAGTCGTTATTTTCGGATCCAATCTTAATTGTGTCTATTACTTTGTTCTGAGCAGTATCGATAACATAGATCAAGTTCTTTGCTCCACTATCGGTCGCAAATGTCCCATAGATTTTGCTTGTTTTTTCATCAATTGCCACAGAGATTGGTTTATCATTTCCAAGAATGATTGAAGATACCGAAAACGTGTTAGGAACTTGCGAAGAGCCTGATTGTAATACAGTCGTTCCCATCAATATCAAACTGAGAGAAATTATGGTAAAATGTGCAGTACAGGAACTCCTAGACATATTCATATCAATGATTATTAGAATTTACTTATTAAAGATATAGAAACTTAATAATGGAAAAATGTTTGTTGCTATTAATTCTTCTTTGGATTTTCAGTAATATTCTAAAACTGAATAATTGACATTATAGAACGGGATCTGGATCCCATTAAAGTTTGCCTAACACCTTAATCACCAATACGCACACCAAGAGAGCTAGAGTACATCAGACAATTACCTCAAAAATCAAAAATTGAGTTGAGTCCTGAACGCATCAGGTCTTGAAATTAAAGCTAAATAAAATTTTTACAGGTTTGGATATTGTAAGATTTATTAGACAATTATTTTTATCTTAAATAATGAGTAAAAAAATTAGTGTAGTATTCATTCTAGTTTGTTTCTTCTTTACAATACTTGTTATTATTCCCACTCTAAAGGAATCAGGTTTTGGTTTTTTGCAGACTTCAGATTTGTCGAATAATACTAACGCGACAGTGGCTAATAGTACGCAAATTTCAACTAATGCGACAGTGGCTAATAGTACGCAAATTTCAAAAACTGTGCAAATTACTGCTGCTGATTCTAAGGCGGCTACAGATGGAAATAGTGTAGATATTGATTTGCAAATTCAACCTTATCCAATATCAAAAAACGTAGACTCGCAATTTATGATTACATTTTTACAACCATCATCGCAAACAGTGCAAGTCCATGTGGACTATGATTTTGCAATAACCAATAACGATACCGAGGTCTATAGAGCATCTACGAAAACCGGACAACCTTTGCTTCACACAGCCGAAGGAATCGTCAAAATTCCATATAAATTCGATCAAGGAGGAGAATATTCACTACAAGTAAGCGTCATGGGAATTAATTTTATTCCAATAAAAACAGAGCAGGCGCTATTTGATTTGAAAGTGAGCTGAACCAAACCGATACCAATTGGGATTACTCCAACCAAAGCTAAAGTCAACTAGAATTACATAAATTATACAAATTATTGATTTTCTGTCTCATTTGTTGTGTCATTCTCAGATGATGTATCAATTTCTGGAAGAGTACCAGAATTTGCAGAATCATCAATTAATTTGAAATCACTATTGTTGATAAACGCATAGGCGATAAACAGTAATAGTACTATGCAGAATATCGCACTAACTAGTAGAAGCAAATTCATTGCTGTATTGGATATTTTTGAGTAATTTAAATTAGTATTAAAAATTGAGAGAGTTATGTAAATTCAAAACACGAATTATGATTCACATGAAATATGTTCTTGAGATATACATGAGGATAATAATTTTAACAAAAATTGTAAATATTAACTGAGCTCAATGAATATCAGCCAATAATATCATCACAATGTCCATAAATCAAATTGAATTTATCAAGATATATAGAAAGATTTGTGGGTAGATTTGACTGGACAACCCTTGATCTTGTATACCTGAGGAAATGGACAGTTATCGGCGTAATCATAGGAGTTCTATCCGGATTATTAGTAATTACGGCTTATGAAGCTATCAGGATTTTTTCATCATTTTTCCTTAGTGATATAGTGAGATACATCCAACCATATCCAGAAGATGTAGCAAACTTGTCTTCGGAATATTCTTTATATGTCTTAAAACCATGGCTTATTCCAGTAATTTTAGGATTAATTGGTTTAATCATTGGAATACTTTCAATGAAGTTATCAACGGCGATTGGTAAAAACGGCATAGATGAGATCAGTGATGAATTTCATAACAAGAAAAATCAATTTAGTCTGAAGATTTCATCCTTAAGATCATTCTCCAGTTTTCTTGCTATAGGGAGTGGAATGAGTGGTGGGGTTGAGGATTCCTTAGCGCATACTGGTTCCACACTTGCATCAATAATAGGTAGAATTTTCAAACTTGACCAGGAGGAAATTCGTATTGCGATTGCTGCCGGAATGGGTTCAACGATTGGAGGTATCTTAAGGTTACCCTTTGGGGGAGCAATTTTTAGTTTAGAATTACTATATCGTAGAGATTTCATTATTAAATCGCTGTATCCAGCGTTCCTAGCATCAATAACAAGTTACATTATTTCAGGAATTGTTTTGGATTGGCCTTCTTTCCTATATATCCCACAAGAGTTTATCACAAAAACAAGTCTTCAATCCATAGCAGCATATGGTATGATTGCTGCTATCATAGGAATAATAGGAATTGGATATGTGAAAACGGTACAGATTTTTCAGAGACATTTTGAAAATATGAGAGTCCCACTTTATTTCAAGCCTGCACTTGGTGGAGTTATTATTGGCATGTTTGCAATTGGTTTTCCCGAAATACTAGGTACAGGGTATGGATGGTTACAACTTGCAGCTCTTGGTAATCATCAAATCTTTCCGCTGTGGATTATGTTCCCAGTAATTGTGATGAAAATCTTTGCGACATCTGTTTCTAATGCTTCACGGAATAGTACGGGTCTACTTGGCCCTTCATTGGTTATAGGCGGTCTTGTTGGCTCGGCATTAATTACATTATTTCACTCTTTTGGAATTTTCATGTTTATAGACACAACGTCTGCTACTTTGATATCAATATTTGCTTTCTTTACCGCAAGTACTAGAACTCCGATTTCTGCAATAGTAATTGGGATTGAGATGGTCGGGAGTTATACTTTGCTCATTCCCACCGTCATATCGGTGATCATATCAAATATTATATCTGGTAAAAATAACTATATCTACAAAAACTATGTTACTAATATAAGGACGCAATTGTTAAATGCAAAGAAACATGATTCGAAGTTAAGAAATTACCTGGTAAGAGATGTGATGAATTCAGATTTCTATAACATAAATCATAATGCAACGATAAGTGATGCTGTGCAGATAATGAGAGACTTAAATGTCAAATCACTAGTTGTTACTAATAATGAAGATAAATTTGAAGGCATGGTTTATTTTGAAGATTTATCAAGTGTCTCAAAAATTCAAGAGAATATGACTGTTAAATCTATCATGGTAGATGATCCACCCATGCTTCGCCCTTTGGATACAATTATGGACTATTTTGAATTGATAAGTAAAACTGCTGTGTCTGAAATTCCAGTAATTTCACCCGATGATGATAAATTAGTCCTGTCAATATTATCACTACGTGATATAAACAAATTATTGAACAATATCAATGATCCAATCTTTCCTGATTTAGAAAAGAGTAACAGCAAATTGCAAAAGGTTATCAATAGTGATACTTTTCACAATTTGTCTGAGGACGAAGAGTTCAATAAGCTCGATAAGGATAATAAAATCATAAGCAGGTTAAAAGACTACTGGTCTTGATAAGACAAGACTTTATGAATATAGTATACCTTAACCTAGTTTTATCTTGTAAACCTAATTACTAATTCTAGATAGAAAATAATAAGATGTGAATTTTATTTTATAAAAAAGAGAAAAAAAGAATTTAGTTTACCACTACTTGACCCTTCATAAAAGGATGAAGAGTACAATAGTAGTCAAATGTTCCTGCGGTACTGAATGTCCATGGAAATGTTTTTCCTGCCGCCAGATAACTTGAGTCGAATGCTGAACCAGATTCGCCACTTTCAGCACTGCCTGAAGTTACAGTATGGAGAGTAGAATCTGCATTTTTCCAAGTTACTGTGGTACCTGCTGGTACCGTTAAAGTTGGAGGATCATAGAATTTGGTAGCAGTTGGAGCAGAGGATCCTGGAGAAATGATTATTTCAGTACCAGATGATGCTGTTTGGTTT
>DASUMD010000022.1:0-4148 GCA_036277875.1 Nitrososphaeraceae archaeon | reverse complement strand
ATTGATAACCTCTAATTTTATCCGATCGATTGAATCGTTAGAAATACCCATGTCCTTTATACTATTCCTTAATATTGAAACTTGCTTATATTATCGTACTTCGCATCTTGAAAAAATTATTATGGACTCTCTATTCATTATACTATGGTATCATTGAGGATAAAATTGGATCTAGTTAATACGATTCACAAATGCAACACAATTTAATCATACTTGAAAGGAAGTATCAACTAATTCAATTTCATTACTCGCTTTGACAAATAGTTTTAACTATTGATCATTATTAACATATTATGTATTTTGTAATACGATGAGTTCAAAAGTAGATCATTTGGAAAATCATCCAGACTTAGCGGGAGAATTGAGAGATTTTCTGAGGAATTTTGGGAGTAATAAAGAGAGCGATGAGGCAATCAAGGGGGTTAAAAATAAGGATAAATCTCCAACGAACATGAAAATGATAGATTCGAACAAAACACCTCGCGAAAAAATCAATATTGAAATAGATCTAATTCAGAGAACAACGGTTTTCAGTAGTTATCCATCTATGTGGATTTGAGTTCATGATAATTACTGTGCAGCAGTTCTGAATTATATTGATTTTTTCCTGATAGCTAGAATATTTTGGAGTAACCGGACACACTACACGTAAACGATTCTGAGACAATCATCGTAGTTACCATTTGTCTATCTGATATGATTTAAAAATGATCATTAATTAGAAATTAACTAATTGAGTTCTAAATCGGTTACATTAGAATATCATAGAGGAACAATAGTGATAAAGGGGCTTGATAGTTTACCTTACTCAACAATAGATTCAAGGACAAATTCCTTGTACTCATTTGGCAAATACTATAAAAAAATAACTGAATATCTTGATGAAAAGAACATAAAATATGAGGATCGTGTATTGGATCTGTTACCTCTCGGACATCTTCCAAAAATTAAGGTCAAGCTACGCGATTATCAAAAAGAAGCAATAGAGCATTGGCGTAAACAAAAAACGGGAGCCATAGTTCTTCCTACAGGAGCGGGAAAAACCATAGTTGGTTTAAAAATTATTGAAATTGTAAATTCTCCAACGCTGATCGTCGTCCCTACACTTGATCTTGTCAAACAGTGGACCAAAATTCTCTCACAAAGTTTCAATATTGAAATAGGAAATATCGGTGGAGGTACCGAGAATATTCAAGCAATTACCGTATCAACATATGATTCAGCGTATATTAAAGCCCAATCGATTGGGAACAAGTTCCTCTTAATAGTATTTGACGAGGTTCATCATTTGCCAGCACCATCATATAGACTAATTGCAGAAACATTCGTAGCACCTTACAGATTAGGTTTAACAGCTACTATAGAACGCGAAGATCATTTGGAGGAGGATTTTCCAAATTTGATTGGAAAATCCACATTTCGAATTGCAGCAGATGAGCTAGCCAAAAACAATTATCTAGCAAACTATACTATAGAAAGAAAACAAACATACATGTCAAAAGAAGAATATCTGGAGTATAAAGAAAATATGACCATATATCACACATGTCTAAAAAAAATTGGGTTAAAGATGAATTCCTATAACTCCTTCAAACGATTAATCATGATCTCATCAAGAAACAATATGGCCAGACACGCCTTTGTAGCAAGAAACAAAGCAATTGACATAGCCCTCAATAGCAGATCTAAAATGAATGAGATTGCGAAAATATTATATGAAAATAGAGATATCAAAACAATAATCTTTACACAGTATAACAAACAGGTATATGAAATATCAAATGATTTTCTTATCCCGTTTATTACATACAAGTCTACTAAAGAGGAAAGAGAAGACGTCCTTAGCGGTTTTAAGGACGGTAGATATAAGGCAATTGTTACCTCAAAGGTATTGGATGAAGGAATCGATGTTCCTGATGCACAACTGGGGATTTTGGTTAGTGGGACTGGTAGTAGTAGAGAGTTCATACAAAGATTGGGCAGACTCTTGAGACCAAAGAATAATAATAAAAAAGCAAGATTAATTGAGATTGTATCCAGTGGTACATCAGAAAAATTAACTAGTGAAAGAAGACATAGAAATATGCTGAAATAAATTTACAGATCTTAACTCGATTTATAATTTTTATTCCGAAATAGAACCAAATATTAGGTTCCAAATGATGTCAACTTTAGTTGGTTATTTTTATCGGAAAAGTCAATAGTAGACTTTACCATTTTAAGAGTACTATTGTCTTTGGAATCTCTTATATAAATCACATATATCAATGCGTAGTTTTTCTTGCTTGTTTTTCTTATCACTCTACCAATTCTTTGTGCTACCTGATTAAAATTTGAGCTATTTGAAATTATTATTGCTATTCTGACGTCAGGTATGTCATATCCAATCTCAAGCGTATGAACAGATAGCAACGGAAAGTACTCTTTCCCCCAATCTTCTAAGATTTTCTTTCTTTGAGTAACGGGTATCTTGTTATGAATAGATCTAGAAGCTATTCCGGACGATTCTAATGTTTTTTCTAACTTCATTATTGAGTCAATAGTCTCACTAAATATCATTATCGGTTCTGAATGATGGTTTTTTACTATATTTGCAGCAGACAACATCTTGTTTTGGGCCGAGCTGAGTAATTCTTTTCTTTTTCTAACGTTCTCAAACCACAATTTTGCTAATTTTGCGTTATAACCTCCTTTGAATAAGAAGATTGAAATTTTTTTTGGATCAAATGCTCCTAGTTTCCGTGATAAGAAAGATATCTTGTTCGTAGTCTCGATATAGATTTTTTTTTCAGATTCCGTAAAACTCACGGGTATAGAAACAACATGTGGTTTAGCCAATCTTCCGTCTGATACTGCATCTCTAATCATATATTTCTTAACAGGAGGTAAAGTTCTAATTATTGTGTCATAGCGTGGATCATTCTCATTTATGGTAGCAGTTAATCCCAAAATCGCTTTAGTTGGATCTTCCTTTATTGTATCAAATATTTTGCTAAATTCTTTGGCTGTTTCACTCAGCAAATGTATTTCATCAAGAATTAGCATGTCGGAATCTCTGATGAGGTCTAAATGATTTATAACGCTTTGATAAGTCCCGATAGTAATTTCCCTTATGTCTTTCTGTTCGCCAAAAAATGTGCCAATGGATTCTCTTGACAAACCGTAGTTAATTAGACGATTCACATTCTGCTCAATAAGAACAATTCTTGGTACAAGAAATAAAATCCTAAAATCTTGGTTTGGTTTGTTATAACTTTCAGATTTAGGAGATAATGCAACGATATTGTTATCATTTATTTCTGCTAATCTCCGCGCGCATTCAAATGCAATTTCAGTTTTTCCAGTTCCAGTACTATAGATTATTGAACCCTTAAAATTATTATTTAACCACGCATCGACAGCCATCCGTTGATCATCCTTGAGTTCAAAAGGGAACTTGAGATTTAGGATAGCAGTCAACACTCTAAATTCGGATCTATCTTCTAAATTCTTTACTGCTACCTGCCAACCTATTTCTAATTCATAAAATCTTGATTCTACAAAGTCTCTAACAGTGTAAAATTTGAGAACTCACAGGCTCAATTCATTCTTGTTAAGATAGTAACTTTGAAACAATTGGAGAGCTTGTTATTAGCTAGTATCTACTTAGTGCATTGTATATCTAATAAATAAAATAAAATAAGATATTGCCTGTTTCTAATTTTTGTAGCCATTGTGCTTTAGGTCGAATTAGTCAAACCATGATTGCAACACATCATATGATAATTGAAATTAAATACATCCATATAGATATTGGATTTGTGGTTATTCGCAAACCTGTTCTGTTGATTGATGACACAGAGAATTCCCGGCTTGCTAAAGAACTTCTGGAAAACAACAGTGTCAAATTTGTTGAATATCATATAAGAAAATTTGAAGAAAATTGCTGTGTGGACCTACCAACCACAAAGGCCCCAGCATTATTTGCACCTGAAGGTATATTTAGGAATCTCGAAGGAATTAAAGAATATCTTACTATTGAAAAAAAGAGTACTACAAGTGAACTTAGTGAGAGTGCTTACTGGTAATCTGCATCGAAAATGAGACTCATAATTGTTTGCACGTTTCATTTGCCTAACTCACATAGTTCGGAAAACGCGAACTAAATA
>DASUMD010000021.1:0-8282 GCA_036277875.1 Nitrososphaeraceae archaeon | reverse complement strand
ACTTTCCAGTGACAGCTCCAGCAAAACCCACAAACAACACAGGCAAATTGTGTTCTCACTTTACACGACTTGCATTCTCTATATTCCAACTCAATACTGTTTCTCAAATACTCATGTTTTTGGTATTTGTTTTTTTTCCCGATCAGTCGGGAACTCATTTCTATCTACCTAAACTATATTGAATCGGAAATATAACTCTTTTTTATCATAATACCAAAATGCATATCGTTCTTCATGACATGTTAAAAGATAATTTACAATTGTTTCGGTCGGCATGTTATTGATACTATAATATGATATTTGATATTGTGGTAATCTAATGTCAGTGGTAATCTAATGTCAGATTATAACCAGGTAGTGTGAATCTTATAAAACTAATCTGGAGAACTTGTGATTGTGTTGGATATGTTATTTGATTCATGATCTATTTCCACTGTCTTCGGTCGCCTTCTAATAAACCAGAATCACCATGTATTCTATCAATATGTTTGGATAACTCTTCGTTATTGCTAAATTTTGATGAGCAATAAGGACATGAGACTTGAGGATTATCTGACATGATGATAGTATCTGGATCTGTTCAAATTAATTCTTTTGTTTATTGCATCAATACTTGATAAGATGCTAAAAAAATTGGATATCTTGCCAACGCGAATTATCTAATGTTTTTCGTAAGATGAGATCAAATCATCGTCGGTTTCTATTATCCATTCTACCAGCGTATCATCCAATTTATGGTATCTTAGATGTTCTCTTCGTTTTTCTCTAATTATTTCTTCTTTACAGATTCCGCATTTCATGAAAAGATTTGGGAGTGGTAATGTCAAAGTATAATTTTAACATATATATCACTAGTGATATTCTTAGATTTAGAATGGTATTCCACAGTAAGTCAATTACAAATTAATTAATGCTGAATCTCAGGTCGATATCAGATGGCATTTTTATAAGAATTCTTAGTCTTTAAATATAAAAAATAAAAAAATAAAGTAAAAAAAGGAAAAAGTAGCTTATTTCTTATATTCTTTGTTCCTTTATTGAGGTTTGTAGAAGCTCGCCAATTTCGTTATGCATCTTCAGGAAATTCAATCCTTTTTCTGTAGTTTTGTAGTTTTGTGAGCCTTCTAAATATTCTAGTAAATTATTTTCAATAAGTACAGAGAGGTACTCCCTCAATTGAGCATAGCTAAGAAAGGCTTTGTACATGATTCTGGTTTTTGTTGCCCCACCATTTGCTGCTTCTAGGATCATTGCTACTATTTCTGTTCTACTTCTGTATTTCATATCAAGATACACTAAACTTATTTATTTTAATGTATTGGCACAATAATCTAGAACATAACTACATTCACGCTACATCTTGGATTGTTATACGGTATATATCTGAATAATTTACTGTAATAATATGCCTAAAAAAGAAATGATATTAATTCGTTTAGTTCATTTGCGGTCCATTAAGCTGTATCTTTAGTAAGCACTTCATTTAGCCAATTACCTTCCGTCTCACCATCTTGAGCATCGCTGGAGACCGTCGGCCTTTGGTTTTTGGTGTTCTCAGTGTCAACAATGTCAGATTCCATTTCCATTTCACTAACATGGTCTTCATCTTCTTGACTTTTGCTAATGTCCTTATCTTCTGATTCATTTGAGACTATCTCTGAGTATGGTTGAGTAATTCTTGAGAGAAAGCTGTTTATTTCATCTTTTTCCAGTTGAATACGCTCTAATAATTCGTTAGAATTTGTATTGATTTGTAGATACGTTTCTTCAATAATATCATTACTCCTATATTGTAACTTTGCATCGAAAATAATTGTTTTGATGGTAGTACTTTGTACATGCAGTTCTCGTAGCCTTGAATTCAAAGTATTTACAACATCCTGTTCGTTACTTTCCAAATCAACTAATCTCTTCTCATATATTAAATGCAGAACTTCAGCGTCATCCTTCATTAGATCGTTTTCTGCTACCAAGTTTTCAAGTGCCTTAACCCTCTTGAGAGTAAGATTTTTTTGTCTCAGTAATTTCTGCGCGTCCATTCGCCACTTTGGTATGAAAATCACATAGTCTCCCTGGACGAGCAGCTGTTCGTATGATAGCTTCTGCAATCCAGTTGAACCACAATCCACACCAACCGACTCTATAGAACCATCGATATCGGTGACTAATCCGATTACCTTACCCACGTATGCGCCATACATGTCCTTTACCTGTTTCCCTACAAACTCGAGCTTTATGTCGCTCATGAGATTGAGTAGATATATGGATATAATGATGGCAATGTTAAAAATAATCAATAATTTAGTAGATGTTTTAATACTTGATGTGCAAGTATTTTGAAATTATTGAAAACTGAATAAATATGTATAAGGATTATTTTGTATTAATATTATGAATTTCAACACTGAGTATGATTTTTCGGACAAAGAAAAATCAATACTCGACCAACATTTTTCTAATTCAGATAAGCATGTCTTTGCGATTACAACTCCTAGACAAGTCGACAGAGGTGCACTGATGTCGAGATATTCTCGATCTGATAAAACAATGAGAAAGATTTTTTTGGATGAATTTGTAGCAAACCCGAACAGAGGACAGGAATTCTATAGTAAGATATTGTCAGAATATGGTGATGATTCTGTTGCGGAATTGGGAGAAGCGCAAATTGCTGTAGAGTGGATTTCAAACATTGCAGCAAAAAAGATAGAGGATCAAAGAATTGGATTATCCTATTTAGAAAAATCTTCTCGGTATATACCTTTTGATAAGAAAGTTGGTAACATGTATAAATATTATAGGGATGAGAGAATACTTAAATCAAAATACGCAGATCTATATATAGAGTCTTGTGATCACTCCTTTAATGTTTATAGTAAAAGTATCAGGGTAATGCAGAGATTTATCTCAGAAATGGAACCAATCGATGATTTTATGTATTTTGATTCAATTTCAAAATCAGAAAAACCCTTTTCCAAACTAAGGAACGATCAAGACATAGAATCAGCTAAGAAGGTATATCACAGTACGGTAAGATCCCAAACCCTTGATATTCTTCGTAATTTGCTGCCCGCCTCTACTCTTACCAATTTAGGTATAACTGGAAATGGTAGAGCATTTGAATACCTTTTAACAAGGTTGTATTGCTCCGAACTGAATGAGCTCAAGGATTTAGCCCATTTATTGAATTCTGAACTCGACTGTGTTATACCATCTTTTATCAAACGTGTAAATGAAAAACATGGAAAATCTCTTCAATCATTCATGATAAATACCAACAAGGAGATATCAAAATTGACAGACAAATATCTGGAGGATATTAAGCCTGATTTTTCTCCTGTGGATGTGAGATTAATTGATTATATGGATAGTAAAGATGCAGAACTGAAGGTTATTTCTGCAATATTATATGAAAATGCAAAAGGGCAATCACTCCATGATATAACAAAATTAGTCAAATCATTTCCACAAGCAAGAAGAAATGAAATAATCTTGGCCTATACAAAATTTCGTGGAAATAGAAGGCAAAGGCCAGGTAGAGCGTTTGAGATGGTTGAATATATGTTCGAAATGTTTACTAACTTTGGGATGTTCCGTGATTTGCATCGTCATAGAATTCTTACTATGGAAAGACAATTGCTTTCTACTAAGCATGGGTATGACATTCCTAAAGAAATTATTGATTCAGGTATTGAAAAGGATTTCAAAGATTGCATGTATCTTTCCAGTAATACTTATCAAAATATTGTAAAGACTATGCCGGTTGAAGCTCAGTACGCCGTTAATTTTGCCTATAAATACCCATATTTTATGAAGATAAATTTGAGAGAATTGTACCATGTGATTGAATTACGTACTACGGCACAAGGACATCCTGATTATCGCTACATATGTCAACAAATGTTTAAAAAAATCAATGATATTCACCCACTTCTTATGAAAGGGATGAAATTTGTGGATCTGAATCAATATGGGCTTGGAAGATTTGATACCGAAAAGAGAAAAGAAATGAAGAGAAGGGAATTATTATCTTCAAAAAGTTAGTAAAATGCTCATGAAAAATAATTATGCAAAAATTAGAATAGAATTAGAACCATTTTTCCAATGATTGGTTCTTATTTTTGTCTGAATTTTGGACCTTTTGTAAGGCTGAATTAACACGATCTGATGAAAAGTTTTTTTCCGTACATAAAAATTCAACTAGCTTGTCATAATCAACAGGCTCAAATTTAATATCATTGCTTGTAACATTCGCAATCTTTGGTTTCAAAAACAGTTCTCTAATTTCTTCATAAGGAACATTAGACAAAGGTTCTTGAAGTTGATCGATATTTTCCAACTTTGAATATTTTTGTATTAATTTCAATGCGGTCTTTGGACCTATTCCCGGTATACCTCCAATGTTATAGTCCGTTCCTATTAAGATTCCTACATCAACTAGCTGCTCATTCGTCAATTTAGTCTGGTTAAGTATATCTTCAAGATGAAATATTTCTAGGGGAACATCGATGTAGGCATTTCTGTTGGGAACTTTTCTTTTACCACTTATTGTGATATTTCTTACGAGTCGCCTTGCACCAAATAAAATAGAATCATAATCCTGACTTGCGCAAATTTGCACTAGATCGGTATTGGTTAAGTTTGCTGCAGTCGCTTCTCCTTCGGATGGAGCTTGTATTGTAGGTATTCCTAATAAAGAAAGCAATCTCTTTGATTCTTCTATCATGTTATTGGTCAAGACTGATGTTGCTTGACTATATTTTCTTGCTTCTTCTAGTTTGCCCTGAACAAGTGCTTTCTCATATTTTTCGGTAGCTATTTCCTTAATTTGATGTCTGCGTTGAATTTCATTAGTTTTTAGTGGGCTGGATACTCCGTCAAAGACATAGACTAGTTTGATACCTTCCGCAAGTAAATTGATATTACGATAGAATAGTCCGCTCAAGTGGCTTGTTATTTCTCCATGAAAGTTAGCAAGAAGTTCTCCCGTAGATCCACGAATTGTAGCTAGAAATTGATGAATCGTATTGAAAGCATCTACAGCAATTATCTTGTTTGAAAGATCACTTAATTTTAAATTAGTATGTGTCAGGATTGGTTTTAGATCTAAGCCCATTGATCGGATTATAATTGCATGATCTTTGTTTTATTTTTTTTCTATTTTTCTTTTTTATGTCGATGCGTAGATGAATTGAATTGGATGGGATCTGGAAAAAAGTAGATAAAGTAATTTGATTATTGTATTGCTCAACTATGAGTTTCCTTATGAATGTAAGTACGGTGATAAGCGTGTTGAATGTTGGTGTTTTATTGACATTGTTACTGATTTATACAAAGATATACATCAAAAGTAGAGCGGTATTTACAATTGGTCTAATGTTCTTTACGGTCATGTTAATGCTTCATAATTTAATAGCTGTATACGCCTACTTAGTTATGGCCCCACTTTATCCAAATGATTTACTGCCTTATTTTGTAGCTATACATATAGCAGAACTTGTTGGAATTGTTTCATTGTTAAGAGTAACTCTTTGAGCGTAAATAATCTCAAAATGAATCAGTATTTTACTAATTGATTACAATAATATGCAATAGACTCGATGATTAAAATTATTAAATTTAAAAATTGTAAAAAAATGAATATTGGGGTATTGGCTTAACCTTCTTCCCATCCCTTCGCGAACAGGCCATTCTTCTTTAGTGGAATAGGCTGACCTGGTGTATAATCCATTGGTCTCATCCAAAATATTGCTTTAGTTGGGCAAACCCCTATGCATGCACCATCTGAAATGCATCTTTCAGGATAGAATACAAAAGCTTTACCTCTCTTCCATCCCTCAACTGGTTTTACCCTCAATACGTCTGGACCAAGAGCAGTACAGATTTCGACACATAGAGCACAGCCGATACAATGTTGTTCGCTAATATCTGGAATTATTGCTACTGGCATTTAATTCACTTAAACAGAAGTAAATTCGAAACTATTTAAACACTGTGCTATTTTATAACACCGATATAAAAATCCTAAATTTTGAGTCGATTTGTGTAGTGAGAATATAAATCAAAAGGTAGAAATTATATTTTTGAAGAGCTTTACACGTGGTTCGTAAAATCACGGTACTGGTACCAGTTATTATTGGATGTGTAATATTGGGTGTTTTGGGTTTAACATTCGTTCCAGAGGGTATTAAGAATAGGAATATAGATTTTTCAAAAGGTACGATAGTTATAAACAATCACTCAATAAGCACCGAAATTGCTGAAACGCCAGCTGAACGACAGAGGTGGTTGACTTTTAGAAGCGAAGAACTGCCGCTGAATTCCACTCTTCTTCTTGTTTATGACAAATCTGATCTGTATTCCGTATGGCTGTTGAATATACAATTCAATTTGGATCTAATTTGGTTAGATGGTGCAGGCAATATTGTTTATATGAAACAGGATGCACTACCATGTAAGAATACTTTGGATGCTGCACAATGTACCTATAAGAATACAAAACCAGCAAGATATATTTTGGCAGCAACAGCGGGATTTATCAATTATCATAATATCACAAAAGATTCCAAGATAAAATTAGTTTCAGTATAAAATGCTATATTGAATTTTGGTCTGATGTAATTATCGTTTAGTGTTGTCTTGAAAATCTCTATACACTTGTTTTATTTCTTCAACTGAAGCTTCGTCCTCAAGTGTGCTTGTGTCACCAATTATCTCAGAGTTTGTACTTATTGATTTTAGTAATCTTCTCATTATTTTTCCACTTCTAGTCTTTGGCAATTTGTTGGTGAAATAAATTTCATTTGGAGTAGCAATTGGGCCAACTGTCTTTCGAATGTGATTGACAAGATCTGTTCTCATTTCTGGAGACTCTTTGTAACCAGCTTTAAGGACTAGAAATGCGACTATTGCTTCTCCTTTTTCCTCATCAGGTTTACTGATTACTGCTGCCTCGGCTATTGCATTGAATGATACAAATGCACTCTCTAACTCCATGGTACCTAGTCGATGACCTGCAATCTTGAGTACATCGTCAGATCTGCCTAGTAACCAAATATAATTATCCTGATCTAAAAGGGCAAAATCACCAGAATAATAAAATCCTTGAAATTTGTTCCAGTATGTTTTAATATATTTATCATCATTGTTCCACAATGTCATTAACATGCCTGGCCACGGTCTCTTAATAACCAGGTATCCTTTGTTATTGGGATTAACATCCATTCCTTTTTCATCCACTATGCCAATATCAACTCCTGGTACTGGAAAAGTTCCAGATCCAGGTTTCATGGGTATTGCATCAATACCTAAACATTGACTTATCATGATTCCACCTGTTTCGGTCTGCCACCATGTGTCAACGATGGGACATTTTTCTTTTCCAATCACTCTAAAATACCATAACCATACTTCAGGGTTAATTGCTTCACCAACGGTACCTAAAAGACGCAATGATGACAAATCAAAACTACTAGGTATTGACAGGTCGTATTTCATGTATATACGCAGTGCGGTTGGAGTGGTGTACAGAATTGTGGCTCTATGTTTTTCGATCAGTGCCCAGTATCTATCAGGTGTCGGGAAATCAGGAGTTCCCTCATAGATAACACTTGTCACTCCATGTAATAGAGGAGCATACACCATGTAACTATGTCCTGTAACCCAACCTATGTCTGCAGTGCAGAAAAAAATGTCCTCATTTTTATAATCAAAGACCCATTTGGCTGTTGCATAGATATGAGTAAGATATCCTCCGGTACTATGCAGTACGCCTTTTGGTTTTCCAGTAGTGCCGGAAGTGTACAGGATGTAAAGTGGATGAGTACTTTCGACAATTTCAGGTTTGCAGTAGGATTTTTCTTTCTTTACTAATTCATGCCACAGAAGGTCTTTTTCATTCATTTCGATTTCAGCAATTGCTCTTTTGAGGACAATTACATTTTCTATAGAGGGAGTTGATGCAATCGCACTATCGACAATTTTTTTCAGTTCAAGTATTTTTCCGCGCCTTATTCCTTGATCAGCTGTTATGATTACTTTAGATTTTGAATCGTTTATGCGATCAGTTAGTGCCTGCGAACTAAATCCAGAAAAAACAACGATGTGTGTAGCTCCTATTCTGCTACAAGCCAACATTGCAATAAGCAATTCGGGAACCATTGGGAGGTAAATTGTGACCCTATCACCTTTTCTTATTCCCAAATTACGCAAAGCGTTTGCGAATTTATTTACCTCTACATACAATTGGTTATATGTAAGGGTACGAACGTCACCAGACTCGCTTT
>DASUMD010000020.1:0-2242 GCA_036277875.1 Nitrososphaeraceae archaeon | reverse complement strand
ATTGAATTATTCGATATGAAGGGTGGGAATTTCAAATCGTTATTTGTCAATCCGGTTCTCTTATACGAGACTCCCGATGAAAAATCTCTAGAAGAGACGTTGATGCAAATAGCTTCATATCTTTCCGATATTCGAGCTGATGAATCACAGGATCAACATAGTAGCGCGATGGAAAACAATGACAACATTGTTTATTTTGCCATGGATTCGTTAAATCATTTTTGTGACATATTTGAACTAAGTTCAATCAAGAAGTTTTTGGCACGATTGATTCTCCAGTTAAAGAAAAGAAAAACTATTGGAATCTTTACTATTGATTCACCAATATCAACAGAGTATCAACCCATTGTCTCTTTTTGTGATGGAATAATGGAAATGAAATTTGAAGAATCAAACGACTCTCTAATTAGAAAGATCCGATTACTTTCAATGGCAGGTCATGCAATGACAAAACCAACTTGGATACAATTTAGTATCGATAAATATGGAAGGTTCACATTTGCAGGCGATCTACTTAAATGTACACTAGATGGGAGAGTCATTCAACATTCTCCAGTTTATTACCTTGATCTACCATTCCATTCAGAAGGATGCGCAAGAACATATAGAAAATTTATGTCTGTTTTTAAGGATCTAGACCCAAAATATGAAGTTTTGAATTATAATTTTTGCTTTATTGATATCGTAGGATTATCCAATCCGGAGCTGGCAGTCCATAGACAGAAGGAAAAGATAGTAAGGCTAAACGAATTTATCAGTTCTTGTAATTCATTTAGGAAGATTTCTGACGACCTGAAGATAATTCTTCCTGCCGGAGATGGTATGGCTATAGGTTACGAGAACAATCCTGAATTGCCATACAAACTTAGTGTCGAATTACATGGATTTCTACGCAAATATAACAAACGAATGGCTCATGATAACCAGATCAAAGTCAGAATTGGACTAAGTTCTGGACCAGTGTTCACTGTTTATGATATATCAAATAGACTTAACGTTTGGGGTCCTGGAATAATAATGGCCAGAAGGGTCATGGACCTGGGTGACAGTTGGCACATTCTAATTACCGAGAACTTTGCTATGCAACTAAAACCGCTTTACGAAGAATACAAAAATAATATCAGATTCATTGGATCGTATGAAATCAAACATGGTGAGAAGTTAAACGTCTATTCTGCATATTCTGATGACTATGGGAACCCGGAATTGCCAGAAAAATTCAAGCAAATCTACACGAGGCCATAATTGACTTGACTTGCAGCTTTCACCCATTCCGAACTTTCTAGGAATTCTGATAAAGATTTCTTTAAATTATCCCTCAAAGTTTTTATGAATAAATCGTCAGTTGTTGGTTGATAATGAAGCAGAATAAAAAGAAGGACAATAACATAAAGAAGGACAAGCCTCTCAATCCGAAAAAAGAGAGGGATGATAGGAGCTACTTTGCTGTAACTCGCAAGCGGAGAAATAGGAATCTGATGATAATTGTGCCTGCCGTGATAGTGCTTTTTGGGATTATGGCTTATGCGGTAACTGTATATTCTGGCAATTTGGATAGACCAAGTCAAAATTTTGGCCCTCTTGGTTCTGAACATGTTCATGCAGCATTTGCGGTAAAGATTAATGGCGAAAAATTAGATTTTAGTCAAGAAAAATACCAGGTGAAATCCCAATATATCCATGTTGAGAATAATGATGGCAATACATTACATAGACATGCAACTGGCGTTCCAGTTGGGGAATTCTTTGCTAGCCTAGGTATGAATGTCACGGACAGCTGTTTTACTCTTGAAAATAAAACAAGTTATTGCAGTAACGGAAATTCAAATCTAGAATTTTATGTTAATGGTAATAAAACAAACTCAATTGCAAACTATGTCCTCAAAGAAGATGACAGAATATTGATCGTTTATGGAAATAAGAATGCAATAGAAACACAACAAGACTTGGATGCACTAAGACTTACCGAGATAAAGAAATAATCATCATCAAAATTTTCTATCTCCAATTTTTTTTATTGGGGTCGTATGAATTGTAAAACGATAAATAATATTTTGATTTTGAATTTGTAATAAATCTGGTGCCAATATGGACAAAAGTATTAATCCAAAATAGAGTCACTATTTATTTATATGGTCGATGTTGGCATACTTATTTCTGCACTCGCCGGTGCAGGATCTTTTTTTTCGCCATGTATATTACCAATTTTACCTGCCTTTATTTCGTATCTATCGGGCACTAC
>DASUMD010000019.1:0-2516 GCA_036277875.1 Nitrososphaeraceae archaeon | reverse complement strand
GATTGCGAAGAATTTTGTAGAGTAACGTGTCGTGTGACCTGTTTGGATCAATAGCTGGCGCGCAGCCGAAAAATGATGCTAACGAAATGCCTCTATACGGTGACATAAGAGTGCGATCTGCGGTAAGAACAACCTTTGGATATTTCAAGAGTCCCTTATACATACCTCAAAGGCATAGATTTTAAGTTTTCCAAATTTGAAGAACTTTTTTAGAAACTCTTACTTTAGAATGATTCTCAGAACGTCCTTGTCATTTAGTATGTGATCTAATCCTACCTTCTGAGAACTAAATTTGACGCTGCTGCCCCAAACATAAGCATGTTTGAAGTCCTTTACAAAATTCCTGTGTATTTTTAGACATACATCACGAATTGTACATTTTTGATTCATGATTAGTGGTTCCTCATCAATTTTGTCGCCTCTAGGCTTGAGATAAATTCTAATGAACGCT
The DNA here is from genome assembly GCA_036277875.1 of Nitrososphaeraceae archaeon. Classification (GTDB taxonomy): domain Archaea; phylum Thermoproteota; class Nitrososphaeria; order Nitrososphaerales; family Nitrososphaeraceae; genus TA-21. The sequence goes on along the minus strand of DASUMD010000019.1, from coordinate 2,065 downwards.
AGTTTTTCATAAATTGATCTCTTCAAACGGTCAATGTTCATTTTGCGATCAGCAGAGATGGGAATAAAATTTTGTACCTTTTTTTCTATCTGTGAAATGAATTTACCATCAACGAGATCGATTTTATTTAATACTACAAGTGCAGGTAGGTAAATCCTATTCCCAGTAACAACATCTATCAACTGTTCTACCGTCAGGTTTGGTTCCTTGATTAATACGCGGCCATTACTAATACCATTTATCCTTAGAACTTCCTTCACTAAATGACTTGGAATATTAGAAAACTGATTATGAATCGAGAGTCCTCCATAATGTGCTTTTTCGATGAATACTTCTGGAAATTTCTTGTTAATTCTTATACCCACTTCGTGAAGCTCATTAACCAATATCTCTAAAAGTTCTGGTTGAAAAACATCCAATACCATGAGAACTAGATCTGCATTTCTTGCAACTGATAGTACTTTTCTTCCTAGGCCTTTACCCTTAGACGCACCCTCTACTATTCCAGGAAGATCAAGTATCTGAATTTTGGAACCATTATATTCCATCATACCCGGAACCGCAGTTAGTGTAGTAAACTGATAAGAGCCGGTACGGGAGTTCGCGTTTGTTAAAGCATTAAGCAAAGTCGATTTACCTACACTAGGTAATCCCACAAGTACTACTGATGCGTCTCCAGATTTTCTAACGTTGAACCCTTCATTTTCCTTTCCAGAAGAAACATTTTTGCCGTGCCTGTTTTCATCTTGCTCGCGCCTGAGTTTTGCTATTTTTGCCTTGAGAATTCCAATATGAAATTCAGTTGCCTTATTTATTTGAGTCCTATGAATTTCTTCTTGTATAGCTTTAATTTTTTCAGGAATTCCCAGGGATAAAACCCCCTACGTTAATTTTTCTTTCATTCGATAAATATCTTTGCTCATGATTCATTATAGCGTTATATCTGAAGGAACCCAATATTAACAAGTTTCTTACCTACATCTGAGAAACCCAAAAATTTCTATTGCTACTTGCTCCTTTTTCTTTCATAAATAAATATAACAAATGCTACAGTTGAAATTATTACTCCAAGCAGTACATAATTCAATGGAGGAATGAATAGAAAACCAATCTGTGGGATAACGAATTTAATTCTGCCAATAAAATTGTGGCTGTTCACAGGGAAATCAACCCCTGGTATTGATACTGGACTTGCATCCCCTTTTGTTATTATCACCCTTCTCCCATTTTCTGAGGTTATTTCAGTTATACGATGTACTATTATCCTATCTTCGCCAGCGGGTTTATTGAAGACTATGATGTCTCCTACATTGGTGTTATTGAACATATGTCCGTCACCAACAATTATCAGATCATTAATCTTTAGGGACGGAGTCATTGTGTCACTATATATAACGAAAAATGGCAACGGATTGTCAAATTCAGTTTCGAGATAATGGTAAAGTGAAACGATTATTAGAACTCCTAGAACAAAAACTATAACATTTTTTATTAGCGTAGGAAGCCGTGATTTTTCATCTAGCAATTCATCAAAAATTATTTATGTAGATTAGATAAATCTTTAGATTTTTATAGTAAATTGGCAGCTCAGTCTAATGCCTTTTCATCATATTAGATGATTCTTAGAATAACTCTGAATCTTCACCGCTGCCACTATCTACTTTACTTTTTTTGATATTTAACATAATCGTCTATAGCTGAATTTGCTTGAAGATCTGCATCATAATTTTCAGGTCTCATAATATGTCTGTATTCGACTATGTCAAACAATTTCTCAAGATTTGCTATCTCCATTGACATGTTTTTTAATTCCATATTTCTGATCTTGTATTTTTTTGATCGCTGATTAACCAACAAAATGCTATCTGATTTGATTCTAACATTTTTGGTTTGAAAACTGCTAATCTGCAGTGCTCTTTTTAGGGCAAAATATTCAGCTTGATTATTTGTCTTTATTCCAATAAATTCTCTATAACTAAATACTCTTTTGCTTTCGTTGATTCCAATTATTCCTATTCCCGAAAGACCCGGATTTCCTCTGCTTGAACCGTCGATATAGATTTCA
>DASUMD010000018.1:0-5675 GCA_036277875.1 Nitrososphaeraceae archaeon | reverse complement strand
TGGAATTATAAGAAAAATAGACAAGATAAGTTTCCTCCCAAGGAGTGAAAACAAAATCAAAAAGAAAAGAAGCAAGATGATAAATAACAGAGTCATGATAACTGGAGCTATACCAAGAGTTACTGATTTTGAGAAAGGATTTCCATTACAATATAAGGAAGAAAAAAATGAATGTGACTTAGTACCTGATCCGTTGGTAAATGATGATCAGGCTTTAATCATGAACGTAAGAAAAAAGGGACTGATAATTCTGACTGGCTGTGGACATGCTGGGATAATAAACACAATTAAATTTGCAAAAAAAGTTACTGGTGTGAGAAAGATATATTGTGTTATCGGTGGATTTCATTTATCAGGTCATGGATATGAAGAATCCATTCCTTTGACAATATCTGAGCTGAAAAGGGAAGATCCACAATATGTTGTTCCATGTCACTGTACGGGTTGGAAAGCAGCAAATGAAATTATAAACAAAATGCCAGGAAAATTCATCCAGCCTAGTGTGGGTTCAACTTTCTGTTTTTGAACACAAACTTCAATGGTCATTAAAGACATAAAACGGTATTAGAAGCCAATCATATCCTAAAATAAAATTTCAACCCGGAATTCCGAGTTCCATCCATCTAAATCTACTAGAAAAGTTTTATATAAGATGATATCTAACATACTAAAGAAATGTTTAACTTTGCAAGATGTGAATTATGTGAAAAGAAAACGAGCTCGATCAAATACTGGTTCGGAAGCATGATCTGTCCAAAGTGTTACGATTTGCAAAGATCAAATCCACAGACAATCTTAGTAAGCAATCTTCAGGACTAAAGAATATCTACTAGCTAGAAATTTAATTCCATAAAATGTAAACAACTAAAAGCGTACACTATTTCATTCTTAGAAGTTCTAAACGATAATATAGATATTGCAAATGTTACTCCAGCACTAACTACGAAAGTTGTCGAGCCAAAACCATCGGTTAGTCCAATGATACTCGCCTAACTCAAAACTGGTCAAATTGAGGCAAATAGTATAACTCTTTATAGTTATTTTACTCTAATGTTGGTATATGATTTTCAAAAACACAAAAGCTTTTTCTAGTTTTTCCGTTAATGATTTAGAAGAAGCCAAGAAGTTTTACGGACAAACTTTGGGACTTGAGGTATCAGAGTCGGAGGAAGGGCTAAACTTACAAATTAAAGGAGGTAACGATGTATTCATTTATCCCAAACCCGATCACGTTCCTGCGACTTTTACCGTACTTAATTTTGTAGTTGATGACGTTGATCGAACAGTAGACGAACTCAGTAAATTAGGAATTCGTTTTCAAATCTACAACAATGGTGAGCTAAAAACTGATGACAAAGGTATTTTCCAAGGTAAACCAAAGATAGCATGGTTTAAAGATCCTGCCGGAAATTTCTTGTCCATACTTGAAAATGATTCTTAGGACTTAGGTTCAAATACCCAGTTATGGTAAACATTAATTATACGCATGATGTTGTATAATGTTACCATAGCAAGTATACTTCGAGTTCATTTTGTAGTAACATAGGAGGAATGTTTTAGTATAGGGTAAAGATGTCATAGTCTACAGTCTACATACTATACTTATTCAATTCTTCTCTATTTTTCTTGATTACTATTACGCTCAAAATTACGAAAGCGATCTGTGAGACTTCGATAGCCACATCCATCACACCTATCGGATATCCGCTTCCAGGTATTGCAATTATCCACATTATGATCAAGATAATCGTTCCACCTATACCGATATAATACCAGGGGAATATCCATCTCTTGACGGTAGGTATAATCCAGAAGAGCTGAGCAAGACCAGAACCTATAAAGAATATTATTACATCTGGCGTCATTTGATTGAAGAACATTGGAACAAGAGCAAGATGTAATACTCCTGCTATAAGAGTAGATGCGCCAGCACCATAAACTAGCGATTTCATTGTTCTATTCATATTCATTAAAGTTGTTAATCCCACAAATTGCTATATCGATATAAATGAAAAACTGATCTTGTCTATGCGTATTTCTGTTCATTGAAGGAAGCATTCAATCTTCTTCATTAGAACCTTCCTCTTGATCTCCTTCGCTACTGCCTCCTCCCGATACGTCTATATCAACAAATTCTGGTCTATTCAAGGGAGAATTGTTTCCTTCTACACAGTTAAGCTCAAAATCTTCAACGCTCACTGTACATACACTGTACGGATCCCCATCGTCTACTGTCAAATTAGGAAAGGTCATTGTGTAACTAACTTTATCCTCTACTTCGCTTTCGGGATTTTCGGCGTTGAACACCTTTACCTTAGTTTGATCCTTCACGTTAACAATTGTCGTAATGTCTTTTGTTGAATTTGTTATGCCAAATAACGTGACAATCACTTTAAATACATCTTTTCCAACTCCAGTTTCTGCAGTTGCTTTAGCCAATAAATTGGCGTTTACCAACACTATTGTGAAAATGAAACTTGTTACAATCATTGTTTTTATAAAATGGTTACTTTCCATAAAAGTAGTAGTATCAACAACATAAATAAATATTTACAACAATAATTTCGTATCTTAATAAAGAAAATTATATCAAAAAAAGTATCATTTGTCTACCGCAACACTTGATCCCAATTTCATATTTACATCAACTTTTTATACTTCGCATTTCTACTCTAAAGAAATGGGTAAAGACAATACGACCTTGCCATTTGAGGTAACATACGCAGAAATGCCCGGAAAAGAATCGAGAACTATGAAGAGACTGGCTGTACTCGTAAAAGCGGAAAATGTTAGTGATATCCTCACTTCATTAAAGGAATTGAATCTTGAAGCCACAATTTATGACGTAAAGGGCGTAACCAAAGATAAAGAAACAGTCGCATCAGGTAGAGGAAGTGGTACAGTTGAACTCGCATACAATTCTAGAAAAGTTATAGCTACTGTTGTAAATTCTTCTGATGTCAAAGAAGTGGTAAGCAGAATGAAGAAAAGTCTAGCAGGAAATAAAGCTGTTGTTATGATATCCGCAGTAGATGATCTTGTATTGATCTGAGAACATCTTAAATTATTGATTCTTTCTTACTTCTACCTTCTTTCATATATATGAAGCAATTATTGGATTGGTAAGTTGCTTAATTGATTCTAGAAGAATTCACAATCTTTAGTTTTTGTATCCCCTTCTTCCGGATGAAAGTCATCAACGCCATCTTCTCCAGAACCGCAATTAAAAGAGTCCGCTCCTTCACGTCCTTCAAGGAAATCAGGACCTGAACCACCAATTATTTCATCGTTGCCAGACCCTGCGTCTATTTCGTCATGACCAGGACCACCATCTATTTTATCATTACCTTCTTCACCAAAAATATCATCGTTGATACCTTTACCATTCATGACATCATTCCCGGCTCCTCCCCTCATAATATTAATACCATTATCACCGTTCATACGATCATCCTCGGAGGTTCCTACACATGGATTGATTGCAGAATCACATGATATTGTCTCTGCAAATACTAATCTCTCAGAATAATTTGATGTTGTAGGAAAAAGCGATGAGAACAGCATGATAACAGATACAGTTCCTATAGCGAGTAAAGTTGTTCTTTGTATACTAAATTCGATCATTATGCAATCATGAGTATTTATTCTATTATTTAAGAGTTATTTTGATTACTTCAAATCTTACGGGAGATTCATTCACGCAATTCTGTTTTATATCTGCTCTAACTCTTTGTCTACCCATCTTTTAAAACACTTATCACAATACCATTCGACAAACTTATCGCCATCACCATTTTACTTTAATTTAATTTAATTTATCAATAACTTGCTTACTTTCAAATTTAGCCGAATAAACACTCGTGTTTCACATAGTCTTAAATACGATCCTTCTTTTAGAACCTGCATGGATTCAAAGTCCGCGATCTTTGTCGCTGTGAGCTCCTTACTTGTTATGGCAATCTATAGTCCAATTATGAATTTTGTATCAGCAGAAGTGACAACTGAATGCTTTGGAAGGAGTGCGGATACATACTATTGTGTTATCACATGGACCGGTCCAGGTGGTCGTGTAGAGACTTGGGTCATGGAATGTACTCCGGATGCTTGTAATGTATTAGGTCCAAAAGCAAAGCCTCCCGGAATCGATCAGTTAATACAGAATGCTATTAACGAAGAGACGCAAACAAATACTAACGATCCAAAATTTCCACGCGGAGATATTCTTCCTGACGAGGACGAGCCCACTATAAATGATCCACAAACAACTACTGAACCAAATATTAAGGAACCCGGAAAAATCGAAATGCCTAATCTAAAATAGCAGTTTCTATAAGATTAATACAAATTAATTTGACTTTTGCCTCCGAATCTCTGAAAAGAAGTTGAATCAAAATTAAGCAAGATATCCCGGTAAAATTTCTTGAATTAAAGAGGAAAGGTATCTTCATAAAGTTATACCATGGTGACTGTATCAGTGGAATTGAAAATCATTTATTGCAGAAAACAATTGATGTAGTTGTCACATCTCCTCCATATAATATTGGTGTCAGGTATAATCGCTACAAGGATACACTGCCGAGAAATGATTACTTGAGATTCCTATCGGATGTGGGTGGAGCAATTAAAAAAGTTCTGTCAGATGATGGTTCTTTTTTTATAAATATTGGCAGCAAGCCGTCTGATCCTTGGATACCTTTAGATGCTGCTAATGTTTTGAGAAAGTATTTCACATTACAAAACGTCATCGTATGGATAAAGTCCATAGCCATTCCAAAATCTGATGTTGGAAAATATCCATCTGTAATATCAGACATAGCCGTTGGTCATTTTAAACCACTTGTTAGTGATAAATATCTAAATGATTGTTCTGAATTCATCTTTCATTTTACTAAAAACGGTAATGTCAAGTTAGATAAACTTTCCATTGGGGTTCCCTACCAAGATAAAACAAATATTGGACGTTGGAAAAGGGCAACCCGCGATCTGAGAGATCGTGGTAACACTTGGTTTATACCATATGAGACCATTTGGGATAAAGAACAGAGACCACATCCTTCCACTTTTCCAAGTAAGCTTCCAGAAATGTGCATCAAATTACATGGAGTTAGTAGGTGTAGAATAGTGCTGGACCCATTCGTGGGAATAGGTTCAACTGCAATAGCATCAATAAGATCAGGGGTTTCATGTATAGGTTTTGATATAGACAAGACCTATCTAGAAACAAGTAAACAAAGGATACTGAGCTACCAATCCAGTTAATGTTCGTCCCTCCAGAAGTTATTGTGAATCAGAGTAATCGAAAACTTCCGTAGACCGTTGCTAACCAAAAAGACAATAATGAATTTGGTTATTACCATAAATGCTGTTAATTATTCAAACTTAATAATTAAATACATGTTATCACACACTCTGTAGGGTATGCGGAAAAACATCACCGTGGCTTTCCTTATGCTAATAACTCTTGGGTCTATCAGCTACACGGTTTGGACTCACTTTTCGAATATTGTATATGCACAGGACGGTACTAAAAATAACATCTCCTCTCTTTATGAACTGGCAAATAGTGGCATATTAGCGAAAATTTTGTCTGGTAATTTAGTTAATTATCTAAATGAGTCGGCCTCGATTTTGGAAATAACTAGTATGATACCAGAAGTTAGCAACGCACAATATGC
>DASUMD010000017.1:0-3068 GCA_036277875.1 Nitrososphaeraceae archaeon | reverse complement strand
GACACTGAAAGGAGGGTGGGTGGGTCATTATTACAGATTCAGTAGCTTAGAATTTGAATCTAATTAAACTTACATTTTACATCAATAATTGAATTTTAGGCATAATAGAATAAGAATTATTTAGGTAGAGATGATTAAGATCTAACAGTATCACCAAGTGAGGTAATGATTGTAAATGTTGCCAATTGAATTATTGAGAGTACGTGTATCAAGCAAAATGAATCAGATAAGACCTGTATTTTGTGACTATGAGAACGAATTATCTTTGCCCTCAAAAATAATCAAGATGTATGAAGAAATGGCTGAGAAAAAGGTGTCCAAGGCAAATGTAGATGAGAATGTCTCAAAAATAGAAGCTAAATACGTAGATTATAAACTTGTCAGAGGTCTCTGTCATCTTTTAGAACAAAGATGTGTATATGCATCATATGCATCATCTAATATTGCATTTTCTGATAATGGGAACAATAATAATACAAATAATGCTATATATCTGAGAAGAAACATATTTGAAGAATCTTCTCGCAATGGTTATCCAGTAACCGAAAATGAGAGAAAATATATACTCCAAAAAGTTGCTTCAAAAAACAATCTAACAATCGACGAGTTGGAACTTGCGATGTGGAACGATCTTGATAAGAATAAATACCTGAAAAACTTTGATTCATTGACTTCACTACAATTAGTTGCATGGTATAACATTTCCATTATTCAGACCGTATTACTTAATTGCGTTAAACTAGAATTCAGTGTCTATGGTGGCTTCAACTGGAAGAAAATTTTGCGTAAAATAAAACAGCTTGGATTGATGTACTTTCTGTACAGCGAACCCAATCTGAAATTAGCATCAAATAATCAAATAAAAAATCAAGATATGTTACTTGGGAGCAATAACGATAAGAGAATTATATGTACTGTGGATGGTCCCCTTAGCATAGTAAGATTAACAGATAAGTATGGCATGGCAATGGCCAAACTAATTCCATTAATAATATTTACTGAAAGGTGGTCCATTGATGCAACAATATTAAGAAAATCCATGAATGGTATAAAAAAAACCTATAACTTTCAACTCTCAAACAGAGATAAGGATCTCCCCATTTTTGATGCATCGCATATTACATCACATACTCATGTTCAGTCAGAGCGTGACTCAGAAATTGGATTATCATTTAACAAATATATCATGGATAGCTTTGATAGTAACGTTGAAAAGAAATTTATGGATAAATTTCTCACGTTTTCTACTGATTGGCAACTCGCCAGAGAGCCGGATCCATTGATTCTATCAGATGGTAAGGCATTCATACCAGATTTTGTATTTGAAAAACATGGAGTTAAAGTGTATTTAGAGATAGTAGGTTTCTGGACTAAGGACTACTTAAAGCGAAAATTAGAGAAAATAAAAGACTTGACTACGAATCCGGTTACTGCAGAGGGTGCTGCTGACTTATTGATAGCTGCGAATATGGATAACTATATTTCTGAAAATGGAGAAAAGATAAGGATAGATTCAATATTTTCAAAGTTTATAGCTAAAAAAAACCTAATCTTTTATAAGAAAGATGAAATTCCATTTGGACCAATAATTAAATATTTGAAGGATATTGACTCTAAAATTATTGATGATATTTCAATTAACTTCTATGATACGATTGCTAGAGAGATAGAAAAAATAATTCAAAACAAACAAAGTAAAGTTATCTTTCTTAAAGAAATATCAGATAAGCATAATATTCCGCTTGAGTCTGTCTTGAAGACTATAAGAAACCTTCAATCTAACAATAATAATTCAAAACAGGCTACAACAAATGGAATCAAGAATTTCTTATTAGTTGATAATTATATGATATCTAATGATAAAATTAACGAATTGTTACCAGAACTTGATAAAATTAACAAATTACATGATGCAATTTGGTTTCTATGTGAAAATAATATTCCAGAAGAATGTATTACCTTGCTTATTCCAAAAATTGGATTTGAGATTGTTTGGAATGGTATTGACTCTAATAATGCGTTAATACAACGACAAGTAATAAAGGACTAATAGATTGATTTGAAAAATGATGACTTCAGTTTGATATCGAAGTTTGCTATGGATATAGATATAGTATATATGTTGAGGACACAATACACTTGAGGTATTGCGGTCCGACAAAAGAGCAAACATATGGCTTAAAAACAACGAAGGAAATTGGAGAGATACAACTTGCCCATGTGGTAGTAATTTCCACTTTAATGGAGATATTGATGAGTTATTTTCATGGGAACGGATACATCTGAGACACATGTCGTCAGATCCTGAAAATCACGCTATGCTATCGCTTTATCCAACTGATATGGTAATTTTTTATCATTCCGCGAGTGGATATATTGTAGAAATCAGAAAGCACAAGCCTCATGAGATTAAGGATTTGCAAAATGCCTGCTTATATGGAAATGTCAAGCTTGCAGGAGTCTAACACTTGAGTTTAGGTACAAGCTTTAATTCTAAATCTTAAGTAGGAATTATTAAAAATTTAAGATACCGCTTTAGCAAACTTACTAAAGCAGTTTACAAAAGGCAAATAACGGGAAGAAAATGAATAAAACCATGAAACTACCATCTGATTGGAAGTTTGAATCATCACAGAAAATATACTCCAATAAATATATCGAATTATACGAGGACGTATTGAACATCAGGAATAAAAGGAAGATCTACACAAGAGCAAAAAGAAAAAATTATTCCACAATAGTACCGTTTGTTTCTGATAATGAAATTCTGGTGATTAAGAGTTACAGACATTTGGTCAATTCCTACCAAATTGAAGCTCCATCTGGTTATATTGAGAATGGTGAAACGTCATTCGAAGCGGCCAACAGAGAATTGAAGGAAGAAACTGGCTATGGAGCAAATAATATTATCAGCTTGGGTTCATATACATTAGATTATACTATGTTTGAACAAACAGGCAATTTATTTGTCGGTTATGATTTAGTTAATGAAAGGAAACAAGAATTGGGGATGATGGAGATAATAGAGACCACAATTCTAACAATTGATGAAATAAAAAAGTTACTAT
>DASUMD010000016.1:0-4595 GCA_036277875.1 Nitrososphaeraceae archaeon | reverse complement strand
GGAATTAGAGGAGTTTTTGGTCAAGATCTTTCTCTTGATTTCTTACTGGATATTACTCAGTCACTTGCAGCTTATTACAAAGAAGGTTCCATTTTGGTCGGAAGAGATGGCCGAAACTCAAATAATATCATGTTTAACATTGTTACTGCCGTCCTGAATTCAAATGGTCTGGATACGGTGGATGCAGGTGTTTTGCCCACACCTTGTCTTCAGTATGCAACTAAAAAAAATCAATATGTAGGCGGCATTATGATAACAGCATCACATAACCCTCCGGAATACAATGGTGTAAAACCAATAGCCAGTGATGGAGTAGAATTATCAAGAGAAGACGAGTTAGTGGTCGAACAGATTTTTGAAAATAAATCGTTTATTAGTTCAAGCACGTTAGGTCGAAATTTCAAGGAAGAAATGATAGTTGATGACTATATTAATGATGTTTTAAAATTAGTAAACGCGGACAAAATTAAGAAACGAAAGTTCAATGTGACTATGGATTTAGGAAATGGAGTCCAAGCGATAGTCGCGCCACAGCTGGCCAAAAAACTTGGATGTACTGTAATAACAGTTAATGGAACTGTCGATGGAAATTTTCCTGGAAGAGGATCAGAGCCTACACCATCGAACCTCAGTCTACTAAGTTTTATTGCAAAGGAAACTAAATCTGATATTGGCGCTGCCTATGATGGAGATGGAGATAGATCCATATTTTGTGATGAACAGGGAATCGTTCATTGGGGTGACAAGACAGGAACCTTGTTGGCCAAATACTTGATCTCAGATAAACACCCGAAAGCGAAAATAGTTTGTCCAGTAAACACCACTCATATTCTGACAAAAATTGCAGAAGATAATGGTTCAGAGATTATTCATACGAAAGTTGGAAGTGTTGAGGTCTCTCGGGAAATGGTTAAGAAAGACGCTATCATAGGAATGGAGGAAAACGGGGGTTTTATGTATGGACTATTAAATCAGGTGAGAGATGGCGCACTCACAACCGCATTGATGTTGGATTTGTTGGCATCAGAAGGAAAGACCCTCTCAGAACTACTCTCTTCTCTTCCTCGGGTTTACCAATACAAGTCCAAATTTCAATGTGCTGAAATGGGATTGATTCAAAAAGTGATGGATACATTGAAAAATCATGGTAGTCCGATGAAGATTGAAACACTTGATGGGGTGAAGATTTGGTTTGATAAAGAAAGCTGGTTGATGCTTCGCCCCAGTGGTACTGAACCTTTAATCAGAATTTATGGAGAATCTACTGACGAATTACTCATTAATTCCAAAGTTAATGAATACACGCGACTAGTTAAGGAAGCTCTAGGTGAAAAATAATATTTTGCTCGGGAACATTTTTAATACGCCTCTACTTTTATTCAGTAGATTAAAGATGATCCCAATGGGTGATGGATTATAAAATGAGTAAACCGTTTTATGTAAAATTTGAAACTCCAAAAGATCTTGTGAATGCAGTGTACGAGGCAGTTAGAGTAGCCAAACAAAGCGGAAGTGTTAGAAAAGGAACCAATGAAACCACAAAGGCAATAGAAAGAGGAATTGGCAAACTAGTGGTAATAGCTGAGGATGTTCAACCCCCGGAGGTCGTCGCACATCTCCCTATTATATGTGAAGAGAGGAACACTCCGTACATTTTTGTACCAAGTAAGCAACAATTAGGAGAATCACTGGGAATTGAAGTTGGGTCTGCTGCAGCAACAATAATTGATGCAGGTGAAGGTCAACATATTGTCGACCAGGTAGTTGGAACATTATCTAGTATTAAAGACAAGAAGGAGTGATATTATTATTGAGTAAAGCTGCAGAAGTAAGAGTAACCCCAGCAGAAGTTATCCAAATAGTTGGTAGAACAGGCATCGCTGGTGAAGTAATCCAAGTAAGGGTAAAGGTCTTAGAAGGAAAAGACAAAGGTCGAATTCTTACTAGAAATGTTAAAGGCTCCGTTAGAATGAAAGATATCCTCATGCTGAGAGAGACTGAAAGAGAGGCCAGAAAGATAAAATAGTGTTATCCAATGAGTAAAGCAGCCACTTCTCTTCGTAATTGTTTCTTTTGTGGAAAACATATACCTACGCATGAAGGTATGATGTTGATAAAAAACGACGGGTCTATTCAATGGACGTGTTCCCCAAAATGTAAGAAAAACATGAGGTTAAAACGTGATCCCAGAAAATTCAAGTGGACACGAAAGTACGTCAAGGGCGGAATTAAGGTTAAAAAATAGGAATAATGATGTCTAAATTAGAACAAACCCTCATTGTTGTAAAGCCTGATGGCTTTAAAAAGGGGCTGGTTGGAAAAATTATTTCAAGGTTCGAGGAGAAAGGCTTGCAGATAGTGAGTCTCAAATCATTTCAATTTGATGAAAACACAGCAAGAAAGTTTTATGAGGTACACAAGGACAAGCATTTTTTTAATGAGCTAGTTTCATTCATTTGTTCTGGCATGACTGTTGGGTGTATATTAGAAGGAACAAATGCAATTTCAACTGTAAGGCTGATGGTTGGAAACACTAAGTCAACAGAAGCCCTGCCAGGAACTATCAGAGGAGATTTTGGGATCGGCTTTACCGACAACATAATACATGCTTCTGACTCGGCTGAAAGCTTCATAAAAGAGTCTAAAATCCTTTTTAATTAAGTGGAACTTCGCCAACCAGTTGTTGTAGTTTTGGGTCATGTAGATTCTGGTAAAACATCCCTACTTGATAAGATTCGTGGAACAGCAGTTCAATCCAGAGAAGTAGGTGGGATAACGCAGCATATTGGTGCAAGTTATTTCCCAATTGAAACGATCAAAGAAATAACAGGAAAATTATTTGATAAATTATCAAAGTCAGAAAATCCTGTTCCCGGTTTACTTGTAATTGATACTCCCGGTCACGAAGTCTTTGCAAATCTTCGCATGAGAGGTGGTTCGGCTGCAGATATTGCAATAGTGGTGGTAGACGTAAATAAAGGACTTGAAGCCCAAACAATTGAAAGTTTGGATATATTAAAAAATAGAAAAGTACCCTTTGTGATCGCACTTAATAAGATAGACCAATTATCTGGCTGGAAAAAAAACAGCTCTATTCTAATTGCAGAACAATTGAAAATACAAGACCCAACAATTTTGTCGTTTCTGGATGAAAAAGTCTACACTGTGGTTGGTGCTCTGTCTCGATTAGGATATAGTTCTGAGGCATTTTGGCGTGTCAAAGATTTTACAAAGGAACTCGCGATTGTTCCGGTAAGTGCTGCAAAAGGAACTGGGATACCAGAGCTATTAGCCGTTCTTGTTGGGTTGACTCAACAATATATGTCAAAAAGATTAGAACGTCATGAAACCGAAGCAAAGGGAATTGTTCTGGAAGTTAATGATGAAATTGGACTAGGGCCAGCAGCAAATATTATCCTTCTAGACGGTACCCTAAAACAAGGGGATAGAATTGTGGTTGGTAAAAAAGATAGTGTTACCACTACCAAAATCAAGGCCTTATTGTTGCCAAAACCGCTCGATGAGATGAGGGATCCAAGGGATAAATTCAGACATGTTGACAAGGTTATTGCAGCTGCGGGGTTAAAAATCACTTCTCCCGACCTTGAAGGCGTACTTGCTGGTAGTCCGCTCTATGTTGTCAAAAATCCAGAGGATGAAGAAAAGCTAAGATCTAGTGTTGAATCTGAGATAAGATCAGCAATAATACAGACAGAATCAAATGGGGTAATTCTAAGATGCGATACGATAGGATCTATTGAAGCTATTACTGAACTATTGAAAAAAGAAAATATTCCAATTAGATCAGCGGATCTGGGTAATATTATACGCAGAGATATTCTTTCTGCTTCTGCGGTCAGGGAAAAAGATCGTTACCTTGGAGTAGTGCTAGGATTCAATGTGAAGGTCCTTGAAGATGCAGAGAAGGAAGCATTTGAAAGAAAGATAAAAATTTTCAATGAAAAAATAATATATAACTTAGTAAGAAGTTACTCAGAATGGGTAACATATGAAAAGGTTCATGAGGATTCAATTATATTTAATGAAATATCCCCAGTCTGTAAATTTCAGTTCTTGAAAGGTTATGTTTTCAGAAGAAATAACCCTGCGGTATTTGGTGCCGAAATTTTGATCGGTAAACTGAGACAAAAGATTTCCGTGATGAATGAAAAAGGTAAGAAAATAGGAGTAATACATCAAATACAAGATGAAGGCAAAAATCTCGAAGTTGCAGATAAAGGAACGCAGGTAGCACTCTCCATAAAAGGACCTACTGTCGGTAGACAGATAAACGAAGGCGATATATTTTATACTGACCTTAATAGCAGGGAAGCAAGAATATTGCTAGAAAGATTCGCGGATAGGTTTAATGAAGAAGAACTGCAAGTTTTTAATTTCATATTGTCCAAGAAACGTGAAGTAGATCCTGCGTTTGGATATATATAAGATAAGGTTCTTTAATATACAACTAGTTACATGCGTTGGAATTTGTAATTACTTCTATTACTGGTACTTTTCCAATAATCCTTCTAGTCCTTTTTCACCAACTGCGCCTACAGCTTTTTCAACAAGTTTTCCATTCATAAAGACAATGA
>DASUMD010000015.1:0-3685 GCA_036277875.1 Nitrososphaeraceae archaeon | reverse complement strand
TATTTGCCTCCCTTAATGATTCGTACAAATCAGCTTGTCTCCAAATAGTATCAAAAATAAAATTATAAGACTCGGTACGTGATTTGCTAGTATGGAAAGTGGCATATCCAACAGCTTCTATGAAATTATCTTTATTATCGTCTTTCACGTCTATTATAAGAACCGATTTTTTATCTGTTATCAAAAACGTAGTCTTTATTTTATGGGTCTGAGTAGTGGTTGGAACTATTGATTTTATTCTAAATCTAAAATTCTTAGCAAGTGATTTGGTGTGCAGAAAGTCATCTTGTATTTTATCGTTCTCATAAGTAGGAATTACCAAATTGACAGAAACGTTCTTTTTTTCTGAAGCCTCAACTAACATTGATATTATTCCTCCTCTGTAGTTTCTTTGCAGAGCCTTTGGAGTTGCTATTATCAGAGATATTTCAGAGTTTGCAGACTGAATGAGATTTAAGTAAGTTCTACGAATTTCAAAAGGATCGGACAAGACTTTAACTTCGTCCGGATCCACTCCCACCTCTATGCTTGAAATCTTATCATGTTGAGTGACAGCGTTATTCCATAGTATTTCAAAGATGTAATTCTGCTGCTCCACCATGCCATGGTTGTCATTATAAACTTGATTTGATAGAAAATTATTTCCGGAGGACCGGCCAAAATACTCTTTATCACTTACTAAAAAATTTCCAACAACCTTGTCTAAGTGACGGACTTCGGCAAACTTCATTAATTGTTTACATGAGCTCATATTGTCCTTTGTAATTTCTGTTACATATCTAATTTTTATGCCTTTGAGCTTTGCTTGTTGCAAAGCTTTTCTTATTCGTCCAGTAAGTGTGAAATCTGGTGATGCAGAATCACCGCAGATATTCAAGGTTTGCTCTGCATTTGATATAACATCAGCTATGATGTCTGACTGCTTTCTGTTAGTAACCACCTGGGTCTTTTCTTGGTACGGTGAAGACATCCGGTACTTCTAGCTCATAATAAGATTTAAACCAATGCTGTAAAGTAAAATCACTAAATATTTGAAAATCTAAATTTAAATTTGCAAATCATTTGTTATCATTTGAAAAAGCCAGATTAAACTCCCTGTTGACAATGGAACCTAGATTTTTATTTATGTATAATTAATCTGATAGAATGGCCGATTCACTAATAATTTATGGGATTGTCGTGGCGAGTTTTGTTTTCTTAACCGGTTTGCTATTCTCTATCCGACGCAAGTATTATAAAATGAGGCCAGCTAAGAACATTGCAGATGCGAAAACAAAGGTTAGCTGGATGAAATCTGGATTCTAAATTAATTATCGACGTTGGAAGGACTACAAATCCACTTTTCTAGGTTTTAGACTTCTATTTTTAATGTTTTATTACTTACTTATTTCTTAAGATATATTTGGCACCTTGCAGTATGTCGGATGTTTTACGTTTAATATGACACGTATTGATTTTAATTTAGTCTACATTTACTAATCAGCAGATTTGTTTACTGACTTTGATTCTTTCTCCGAATTTTCTCTCCCTACTAATATCCAGCGTTTCTTTATGAAAAACAAGACAAAACCAACTACCATGAAAACCATTGTTACCAATACAACCAAAAAGCCTAGTGGTATTTCTGTGATATTTTTTAGATCTATACCATTCATACCATATATTCCTGCAATTAAGGCAAGTGGAAGTAATATGACTGTGAATATGGTAAGGATTCTCATTGTTTCATTAATTTGGAGAGATACTTTTGCAACATATAATTCTCTAATAGAATTAATAGTACCTTCGTATGACTCGACAAAATCAATCAGTTGCGAAATATCATCATAAACCATTTCTATATATTTCACATCCTCTTTGTCCTTCTCCATGTGCAGGAGAAAATTAATTATGTTTCTCACATGCCAAAATTGTCTGCGCAACATAATTGCTTGCCTAGATAGGATATCAATACTTTCGAATATAGCTGGGAAGGGGCGTACAAAAGATCTTCTCTGATACTCATTTACAGACAGTTCTAACGCCGTCAAAAGTTGTTCATATTTGCTAACAAGTCCAGCCAAGATATTATAATATAGAGCATCTATACGTCTCTGCTTTATGGTTTCATTTTGTATGTTAAATAATCTTTCCCCAATTTGTTTAAGGTTAACCTCGTTAGAATGGATTGTTAGTAACCAATTTTTTCCAAGGAAAAAATAAACGGCTTCTATAAGCAAAGTTTCTGGATCCTTATTTTTCATATCTACTACGACTGTAAAAGTATGGCTATCTAGTTGACGAATTTCTGGTTTTTTTGATTTATTAACGCAGGTTTGAATAGCATCCTGATTTAAACTAAATTTCTGAGATAAATTCTCGAGTTCCTTCTCATCCGGATCTATCACATCCACCCAGACGCTAAATCCTTCTTTTAAATCTTCAATAGAACCATCTACTTTTACTTGGTCCTTATTGTAAGAAAGTATAGTACTCAATTCAAATCTTTGTATTTAATATCATCAACAAAATATAAAAATTGTGATGGGGAAAATATACCTGATTTTTTTAGCACTGCAATAAACAATAGGGGCAATTATAGAATGTTTTGAAGAAAATTTTCACCATTGAAAATTCTTTGACGACATTGCCCATTGCCATCCGAGTGACTTGAATGCTTATTACAAATGTTGAACCATATATCTCATGAGCAACATAACTAACTGGGACGATATCGTAAAGAAAGAGGCACGAGGTATAAATGACTATGACTTGGGTGAGGTGCACGAGGTAGATCCAGAAATTGTCGTTACAAAAAAAGGACTTGTAGACAAAGACAAATTTTATCTCCCAAAAAGTCTAGTAGAGCGCTACGATGGCCATAAAGTTTACTTCTCCATTACAAAAGAGGACGCCCAAAACTATAGGAAAGACTAATTCTATCTTATGGGTCCATTTTTTTTATTTTAACTAGAGGATAAAATCTGCACGACGAGGAATACTACCTTACCATAGAAACAATATTTCTCTCATATTCAGATTTTTCGGATTGTTTCAAGTTAGGGATAATTAAATTGGATTTCATTTAACAATCAAAGAAACTATTGATAGTCTTGTTTTACATAATTTATTATGCCTTCTGACCAAAAAATAGTCTAACAATTTCTTCTACATTTTCCGGCTTTGTAGTAAAATTATTATAGTTCTGAGTCAAAGATACTATGTATTGGTAATATCGCGATTATTTGTTGATATACCTCGTCAATCCCATAATCAAAATTGCAGCATGTCATCATCAAGGCTTGTACAAAAATACAAGGACCAATCGACTTGACTGATGTATCAATGAAAATTATGGTTATTGATGATGATCAAGATATTTTGAACTTATTTACTGACTTCCTTAGTAAAACAGGATATGATGTTGCTTCGTACTTGGATCCACTTGTAGCTGTAAAGGAAATTGAAGATAACCCTCACCGCTACGCACTTGTTATTACAGACATTCGAATGCCTGGTATCTCTGGAATTGAGTTAATCAAAAGAGTCTGCGAACTAAATACAGATATTAAAATAATACTAATGAGTGCTTTTGAGATAAATGGGGACGATCTGAAGGAGTTAAGGTATGATAAACAAGTTCAAAAGCCCATACACCTGCGGGCCCTTGTTCAGACCATTGACAAGCTATTGAAAAATTAAGTAG
>DASUMD010000014.1:0-2984 GCA_036277875.1 Nitrososphaeraceae archaeon | reverse complement strand
TGCATAGATTCCTTTCTCTTTAGCTGCGTTGATCACTCCCTGGCCAGATGTATCAGCTACATGCAAAATAAAATCTGCACCTTGTTTAATCTGAGACAATGCTGCCAACTTTCCTTTAGTTTCATTATCCCAATCACTCAAGTAAGTCACAAGTACCTTGGTAGTAGAATTGACATGCAAAGCTCCCTGTTTATAACCTTCGTAAATATTCTTTAAATTAGGATATTTCTCGTCTCCTCCGACGAAACCAATAGTATGGTTTTTTGAGAGCATACTTGCAAGTGCTCCAAGAAGATATGTAGCTTCCTGTTGTTTTGGGAAAATTGAAGCCACATTTTCAGATTTTACTAGTCCGGTAAATACGACAAATTTTATATCAGGATATTCTTTTGCGACCTTAATAACAGGATCTCCCCATTCGTATCCTTGAGCTATGATAATATCATAATTACTATCTGCATAACTTTTAAGAGTCGTTTCTATATTTGATATTGATACGTTATCCAAGAAACTAACTTCGTAACCATATTTAGAAATTATTTCTTGTCCAGCGTTGTAAGCGAATGCTCCCCAGCCGGCATCGCTAAAACGACCATCAGTTAAATAAGCAATCCTTGGAGGTTTATCATCTGGAATAGAAGTTTGAATTGATTGGTTTTGAATCTGCGCGTACGCATCTTGAAAAAAATCACAATGGCACATCACTACAAGCAAACTAAGTGTAATAATTATGGTAATGCCAACGAATGATTTTTGAGCCAACAAATGTCCAATTCGTATTCCTTTATTCATTCCGGTCATTTTGATGTTCAATATTGTCCTGATTTAAAAGTGGTAGTGTAAAGATAAAAGTAGCCCCTTTTTGCTGGGAATCACTTTCGGCCCAAATATTGCCGCCATGTGCTTCGATAATGCTTTTTGAAATAAATAAACCCAGCCCAGTTCCCCTGTCGGATTTTGTTACAAATTTGGAAAATAATTTGGGAAATATTTCAGGATGTATTCCAATTCCAGTATCTTTTACAGTAACCTGAACTTTATCTGATTTGATTACTGTTGTGACCGTAATTGATCCTTTTTTGGTAAATTTGCCAGCATTATCAAGAAGGTTATGCAATACCTGACTTAATCTCATCTTGTCACCTCTCACATAGATTGATTTATTTGAATTTTCATAATTTACCGTAAGATCCTTATAAATAAGCTGAATATCTCTCCTATATTCTTCAATACTGTTTAATATTAGATCGTACAAATTAAGTTGTTCATTCATTAATTTTAAAGAATTGCTCTCTATTCTGGTAACATCAAGTATATCCTCTGCAAGGCTTCCTAATTTTTCGGTATTTCTCTTTATGATATCCATATATTGATTTTTCTTCAATATGCTCAAATTTGAAGATTGCAAAAGGTAAATGGCATTGAGGATAGGCTGTATGGGAGTCCGAAGCTCGTGAGCTGCAACATTGATAAACTGATTTTGTGCCTCATCCTTAATCTTAAGAGATTCATTTGCTTTCATCAATTTGTAATTTGACTCATTCAAATCGCGAGTTCGTTTTGTAACTTCTTCCTGTAATATGCTATACCATTTTCTTAAAAGAAAAACTAAAACTATTATTGCGGCAGTAGTTCCAGTAAGTAATGAGAACATCTTTATCCCTTCTGTGAAAAGGACTGAATTTATTTTCAAATATATTCTATCCGTTGGCGTTACTACTTGAAGGAAATATATAGGTTTTGTTTCAACTAATATTGGGGATTGAGTATTCAGTCTCTCCCCCCTTCCATAATCATACATTGCATGTCCAATATTCCCAGCCAACAAATATTGTGTCAGATTGTTCAATTCCTTATTGTAATTGATAAACTGTTGTGTTTCATTGCCAAAGAAATTCTTTCCCACAAGATCGCCACTTGCTCCCACGGCAAGAAGATTTCCCTTTGTATCGAAGGCAACTAAAAACTGTGAATTTATATCATTGACATTTCCATAATTCTTGAAAAATTCAATGGTAGGTAGATTTGCCACTACTGTTCCTATATAATGACCATCATCTACACTTGTTATTGGATAGGTTATCACTATCCTATACTTACCGTCTATTCCTGTAAAGCCATCAGAGTATACAGGTTGAAGACTTTCTTTTGTTTGTTTCATATACTCATTAGATGAGATATCTATATTCACAAAAGTCTCCAAGCCCTTTGATGCCTTGTGGATAGTTATGATGCCTTCATTATCTGTAATTAAAAGACTATCTACTTTCGTGACAGAATTAAGCTGCTTAAATTTTTCTTCAAGTACCTTACTAACCTTGTCTCCTGATAACATTTCATTTTGTAAATATATTGAATCAGCCAAATCCTGTAACATAGAAGTAACTAAGCGAAGATCGGAGCTAACATGCAGTGAAATTGACTTGGTAGAATTTATCTGCCTCTCCAGTTCCTGTTCGAATACACTTTCTCTAATACTCTTTTCGTTGACTCTTTGAAAGAAAAAAAATAATCCATATGAAGCGACAGCAATTATAATTACAGATATGACACCTATATACATCAGTTTACCAGAAATTAGTGTCATTAGATATCCAGTTGATGTTTCACAGCGGTATTTAATCTGTATTAATCGTTATCAGTATGGAGGGGATGGGATTTGAACCCATGACCACCTGCGTGTAAGGCAGGTATCATAACCAGTCTAGACCACCCCTCCATCAATTTGAATCCTGGTCAAACAAAATATAATATTCAGGGGCTATTTGAATTAATCAAAACATTGAGCATTACATGTTTCCAATTTAAGTATTTTTAATTGTTTTTTTTATTGGATTCAAACTTTTATTAAACTGCATAGCTAATTCACTAATTATGTCATTTGGTGTCGATACGCTTGGAGTTTTGAGTGAAAAATTAAAACAATTAGTAAACGAGACTCAAGACCATTATGAATCTTTTATTGATGATGCTCAACTTTACAA
>DASUMD010000013.1:0-4309 GCA_036277875.1 Nitrososphaeraceae archaeon | reverse complement strand
GTGCTAGTAGAAAAAGTTTTAGAATTTGCAAAGGATGGAGTAACCAAGAAAGACATAATGGAAAAATTCAATTTGTCGCGACCTATAGTTAGGAGGCTTACAGCGGAGCTTGTTGGTAAAGATTTATTGAGACAACATGTTGCCCTAAACTTGTTGGTAACAACAGCGAGGGGCAATGTATATCTTAAAAGAGTGCGCTCTAGAAAACAAAATTCAATACTGTAATCTGAACATTTAATTCTTGTCGGAATCCTATATTATCACTAGTAACAGAAAATGAAAATGGGTCATAAGCAAATGCCAATATCTTTGAAAAAAGCCATATAATAGAATGGCTCATAAACTTTTAAGTCTATGATTTACGCCTTCGACAACACTTTGTAACATTGTTTTATATCCAAGCAATACTTGCTTTTGGTGTCGTTTAGGAATATCATTTATGATATACAACATAGTATCAGCTTCTTGAGATAATTTGTTTATCATGTCCTCCAATACGACTTTATCCTCCACGTTCATGGGAATTGAATAAACCAATTTTTTTAGAGGATTGGCTTCAACTTTTTCTTTCCCTTGAACCCTTTCGCTGGTTGATTTACGGTCTCCCATATTAATTGAATAATACGAAACACATAGGATTTATCTATTTTCTATAGTTACGAATAAGTAATCATACATGTATTAGGATTGGCCTTTTTATGGCAGATTCTTAAAATATTGGTCACCATTACCGAATATGTCAATGATGAATAAGGTTACTGAGTCCGCCTCTGTTTTTTCACAAATCAAAGACAATTGCGTAATTGCAATTTCTGGCTTTAACCTAGCCACCACCCCTGAATATCTTATTCTTGAACTATACAGACACTACAATGAATTTGGACATCCAAAGAATATGTTTATTGTGTCAGATGCACTTCCTGCAGTACCTAACAGGGCTCTTGACTCAATTGCTGAAACCATATCCAAAGATGAAAATCAAGAATTTCTACGGGGTATGTTGATGCCTTTTCTGGGATTTTCACCATGGCTTCAAAAGCTTGTGATTGATGACAGAATTGAGTTCTATGGATGGCCGATTGGCATAACTGCGTACTGGTTTAGAGAAGTGGCGTCAGGGCGACCAGGATTAATAACAAAAATAGGCATCGGTACATTCTTGGATCCAAGAAAAGAGGGCGGAGCCTTAAATGAAATGGCAACCAGAAAGATGTCCTGCAAAATTAACATAATAAACATTGAGAACCAGGATTACCTACTCTATCAAGCCCCTAAACCTGATTATGCCTTAATTAGGGCAACAACAGCCGATGAAAGTGGTAACTTGTCAATGGAGGATGAAGGTATCAGAGGAACAGTACTTGCTATAGCTCAAGCAACAAAGGCCAGACCAAATCAAGGTACTGTTTTCGCTCAAACAAGATGGTTAACCAAGATGTCCACTATTAACCCTCGAGATGTAGATATTCCGAGTCCTCTCGTGGATTATATTATTATTTCCCCACAAAAGTATCACTGGCAATCTGGAACCATAGAATACGATCCTCGTATCTCTTACCGAACGATACCACCTATTACCGAAAAACTAGTCGCAGAAATCAATACAAAACCAATTGTTCAGTTTGAAAGGATAATAGCCAGGAGAATCCTCATCGAACTAATAAAGCTATTCAAAGTTAAAGGTTCTCCTGTGTTAGTAAACTTGGGAATTGGCATCCCGGCCTTAGTATCATCAGTTGCCGCAGAGGAGAATTTAGCGGATTTCATTGTAACAGTAATTGAATCTGGTCCTTGGGGCGGTATCGCATTGTCAGGAACTAATTTTGGTCAGGCCATAAGCCCTTTTGCTCTTTCGACCATCCCCGATATGTTCTCTAATTTTGAAGGAGGGATAATTGACGTCGCCTCCCTGGGTTTTCTTCAAGTTGATAAATATGGAAACGTTAATCCTTCAATATTATCCGATAGAATCTTCGGTCCAGGAGGATTTCCGGTAATCGCCGGTGGAGCTCCAAAAAACTATTTCGCAGGGGCATTTACTGCTGGACCAAAAGTAATTGATATTGTAAATAACAGATTATCCATTGTCCATGACGGTTCTCCGAAATTCGTTGATAACGTCTATAAGATTATTTTTAGCGGAGACGAGGCTATGAAATATGAAAAAGAAATTCTATATGTAACAGAAAGAGCTGTCTTTAAGTTGACCGAAAAAGGGCTGACTCTCGAAGAAGTTTCACCAGGCGTTGATATTGACAGAGATATACTGTCTAAAATGGAATTTAGGCCTATCATAGCTACTCCATTAAAGCTAATGGACGAGAGACTTTTCGGTGCTGGTAAATTAGGTCTGAGAGAGGAGATTTTTTAGTTTTAGAATTTGATTCTTGTTTCGGATGTTCTCATCCCTCGAACACTTACCCATGTGTAGCCAAAGTCAAAGCAGGCGAATCAAGTCATTTGCTAATTTGCAAGTTGCCTGCTAAATTAGGATTTAATGTTGTTGAGATGTTAAATAGATCGTATTTAATTACATTTTCTTAGATTTCCTTCTAATAGACTACTTCCCAAATGGATTGTGGCTATACGTTCTCACAATTCCAGATTTATCCAAATTGATTATCCTATCTAATGCAATATATTATCATTATTTTATCACTTAGAATGGGCATTCGCCGCTTACCTTGACTTGAAAGTCATCAAAAAACCTTTTAGTGTTCATGATTAATTCTGGAACAATGAATTCTGAACTTGACACTAAAAGAAAGGTGCATCATTTAGGAGGAGGCAAAGAAAAACAGGATCAGCAACGGAAGAAGGGCAAGCTCAATGCTTTTGAAAGGACCGGTGCGATTTTCGATCCAGGAACTTTCGTTGAGCTTGATCCGTTCGTACTTCACGATTGCGATGAATTTGGACTGGAAGATAAAAAAAATCTGGGAGATGGAGTACTAACTGGATACGGTTTGATTGATGGCCGTTTGGTCTACTCATTCCTACATGATTTTACTGTACTAGGAGGATCTTTGGGTCTCGCATTTTCTTCAAAGGTCTGCAAGATAATGGATCTTGCAATGAAACAGGGCGCACCCATTATAGGGATCAATGATTCTGGAGGAGCCCGTATTCAGGAGGGAGTTAGAAGTCTTGCAGGTTATGCTGATATTTTCCACAGGAACGTTCAAGCATCGGGAGTAGTACCTCAAATTTCAGTTATAGTAGGCCCTTGTGCAGGAGGAGCAGTTTACTCTCCTGCGATAACAGATTTTATAATCATGACCAAGTCGGCATACATGTTTGTCACAGGACCGGAGGTAGTAAAGGAGGTAACAAAAGAAAATGTAAACTTTAATGATCTTGGAGGTGCTTCAGTCCATAACGAAAAAAGTGGTGTTGCACATTTTGTTGCGGAGGATGAGCTAGATTGTTTTACACTTCTTCGAAGATTACTTTCTTTTTTTCCTTCAAATAATCTTGAAAACCCACCACGAATAGAACCTCAAGACGACCCTAAGCGACAGAATGAAGAATTAAATTCAGTCCTTCCTTCCAGCTCACACCAGCCATATGATATGCACGAAATTATTAGGAAAATCGTTGATAATTACGATTTTCTCGAGGTCCAGAGACACTGGGCAAAGAACATCATAATAGGATTAGCAAGACTTGATGGCAATACCGTTGGCGTCGTGGCTAACAATCCTCAGGTTCTTGCAGGGGTACTAGATATTGACTCTTGCGATAAAGCTGCGCGGTTTGTTAGATTCTGTGACTGTTTTAATATCCCTCTAATAGCATTAGTTGATGTCCCTGGTTTTCTACCTGGAACCTCTCAGGAGTGGGGAGGAATAATAAGGCACGGAGCAAAGCTTCTGTACGCTTTTTCGGAAGCCACCGTTCCGAAATTTAGTATCATAACGCGTAAAGCTTACGGTGGAGCTTATTGTGTATTAAACAGCAAGCACATAGGAGCAGACTATAACTTTGCATGGCCTAGCGCCGAAATTGCGGTTATGGGTCCTGAAGCGGCTTGTAACATAATCTTCAAGAAAGAAATATCCGAATCACAAACACCGGATCAAAGAAGAAAGGAGTTTGCTGAAGACTATAGGATTAAATTCTCAAATCCATACGTAGCTGCATCGCGTGGATATATTGATGATGTAATAGAACCGGAACAGACACGTCCTAGATTGATATCTTCTCTCAAGTCAATTTATAAAAAAAGGATCGGTAGGCCGCTCAGAAAACATGGTAATATTCCTGTTTAGGCCTACTTATTTTGTTCCGTTGAAAAGTAGCCAAACCC
>DASUMD010000012.1:0-3032 GCA_036277875.1 Nitrososphaeraceae archaeon | reverse complement strand
AGAAAACTTGCCAATTGAAATTATTCAGCTTGATGTTACTAGTGACGAATCAGTAAGCCATGCGATCGAATCAATTCTATCAGAATCAGGAACGATAAATGTATTAGTTAATAATGCTGGCTATGGATTGGTAGGAGCATTTGAAGAGCTTGGGATGGATGAGATAAAACAACAATATGAGACCAACTTCTTTGGAGTAATAAGAGTAACCCAAGCTGTCATTCCCATAATGAAGGAACAAAAATCCGGAATAATAGTAAATATAAGTTCAGGTGCTGGTAGATTTGGCTACCCCGGTGGCTCTGCATATGTTAGTACCAAATTTGCGTTAGAAGGCCTTAGTGAGTCTATGGCGTACGAACTTGATCGTTTTGGCATAAAAGTTGCCTTGGTGGAACCGGGATTCGTTAGAACTAACTTTTCCAATGTAATAGCTAAGAGATCACAAGAGCCAAATTCGGAATACTCAAAAATGATGGAAATAATGGCTAGAAGAATAGAGGATATGAGGAAAAATAGCTCTTCACCAGAACTCGTAGCAAATACAGTATTAGAAGCAGTAACATCTAAAAATCCTAATCTGAGATATCTGGCTGGAAAAGATGTTGAGCAATGGATAAGACAGAAGAAGAAATTATCGGATAAGGAATTTTTTAATATGATTAAAGAATCCATGTTATGAAAAAAAGAGAATATTTTGTCAGACACTATTTCAAAAGGACTTGTGAACATGAATTGTCCAAAATGCTGTAAGGACAATAATTATATGAAAGAAAATAAAACTATTTAGTGAGTATTATTCTTCGAAAAATTAAATCACGCAACGAACTTTGATCCTAGTCTGGACAAAGTGCGGAACCTAAGCATTTATTCGGCAGATTTGCAATTCTACCAATGTTCTCATTTTCTTCTGTCACTGGGGGTGACGGTGCATATTGTGCAATGGGATTTGAGCCGGTCTCCCTTTCATCATTTGTTGTATTGATTATATTCAGTCCTTTAATATCAAGATCCATCATATTTTGTGAAATTACGTGTGTAAGCATCACACCAGAAAGGATTGAGAGTATCCCTGCTGCTACGATAAAAATCGTTAGGATAGCTCTGCCCATTTATTTCAACTCTAAGGTGTTTGGTTCTCCATGTTTTGATTTTGTAATTTGATATTGTCCTAAGAACGAAGTATCTAGTAATATCTTCATTTTAATTAGCTCCATTTCACTTATTTTTAGCTTCACAAGTTATAGATGGTGAATCGAACACTTTAAGTCTAGTAAGATGTCTTCTTTACTAATACCAAACCATTGGTATGTTTGATATTAGAATTTTATTTCATTATTCCGTCGGGATTTGAACCGTGCATGTATTCGGGTCATCGCATGACATTTAGAATTTTTATGATTATAGAGGACTTATATAGCCAGCAAAAACCACGAATACTGAAGTTAATTCATGAAAGACTTTTCTATTTTTGAGTGATATGTTGTTCATGAGCGTTGAAGAAAATATGAAGTTGATGAAGACTTTAGATGATGCATGGAATTCACAGGACTGGGAAACTTTTGGTGAACGTCATGCTGATGACGTGATAGTAAGATGGCCGGGTCAACCACCTACTATAGGAATAGAAGAGCATAAAATTGAGGGCGAGTATTTTTTCAGAGCATTTCCTGATAATCATGTAGAGAACAATCCGTATAAGGTTTTCTTCGGTCAGGGCGATTGGACTTGTTCGATAGCCGATTTTACAGGTACTCACAAGGGTCTTATGAAGGGTCTTGATGACGAGATGATTCCAGCTACAAACAAGAAATTCAAGATAGATTTCTGCACGGTCGCTCGTTGGAAGGACGGTAGAATTGTTGAGGAAAATCTATTCTATGATACGGTCGGAATGATGAGACAACTTGGTTTGATATAAATGATAAACAAAGGAAATCTGAAGTCTAGTATCAGAATTGGAATTCACAAAATCATTTGAGATTACATTAATTTTTGCTATCTGATCTCTAGCCAAAATAATAAAATAATATGCTGTGATAGAAACATAATACAAAGTACTTTGATATTAAAATTAAGTATCTGTAGTAAAAGGTAACAAAATCTTAATTCTTCTTTGTTTCGATGCTGGCCTTGAGGGCCTCAAGAAGATCCTTGGTGGGCTTTGTCTCCTTAGGAGCGGATGAAACAAATTTTTTCCCTTTGCTTTTTGCCTCTATAAGCTTTCTAAGTTCTTGAACATAAGTGTCGGAATAATCACCAATATCAAATTCCTTGCTGCGATATTTTTGCACCAGTATTTTGCCAAGCGAAAGTTCTTGCGGGTCTAGTTTTGACTTTGTGTTCCCCATTTCTGGTATTTCATCTACGGGTTTCATGTCATCCAGGTAATTTAAGACATGCATAACAAGACCCCTCTGGTAAGGTCTCAAGGCTACCACGTTTTCCCTATCTTTAAGAATGACCTTACCTATTGCCACCAAATTATTGTCGTTTAATATTTTCACTAAAAGTGCGTAAGCCTTTTCGTTTCCTTTTTTTGGATCAGTGGCTACGTAATAACTGTTATCTATAAGGATCGGATCTAGTTCCTTGTATTCAATGAATTCCTTAATATCTATGGAATGGGTTGTCTTTAATTTTACCTTGTTTAGTTCTTCCTTTTCGAATACTATGTAATTGTCTTTTTCGATTTCATAACCTTTTTTTATTTCAGAATAAGGAACTTCTCTTTCTTCCTCTGGACACCATTTTTTGTATCTAATTCTGTGACCCTTTTGACATAGTTGATTAAAGACGTATTCCCTGCTGTTTGTTGCCGTATATAGTTTAACCGGGATATTCACAAGCCCAAAGGAGATACTACCTTGCCATAAGCTTCTAGCTGGCATGTATTATAATTGTGGTCAACAAAGATTATAACAGCTCACCATAAATGCATTTGATTTACTTCCATAAAATTCGCCTTCAGACATTATCTACTGCTCTGGTAAAGCTATATCTTAATATCTTAAATAACTTGATCACAATAA
>DASUMD010000011.1:0-4993 GCA_036277875.1 Nitrososphaeraceae archaeon | reverse complement strand
GGCTGCGGAATTGTACTTTCTGTGGAACGGGAATATATTGACCCATTGTTAGATACAAATACAAATTTAAGTAACATGAATTTGGGCACTCCATCATCATTGGCGCATCATGATAAAAATCTGTCAACAATGATTTCTTATTCGAACGTGGATGCAGATGGTGTTGCAATAAGTGTTGATCAGCGATCGGCAATACAGAGAATGAGAAGATGGAATAAGATATCCAACAATAATAGGAGTTATCATAGAAATCTTAAGAATGCTTTCGCTGTTCTCATAAGAATAAAAGATAAACTTTCCCTAAGTGAGACCATTATAGAAAAATCAGCCTATTACTACAGGAAGATCCTAGATCAAAATCTAATAAAAGGGAGATCAATAAAGGGGTTTGTAGTTGCTTGTGTATATGTGTCCTGTAGGGAGATGAATGTGCCACGAACTATAGAAGAAATTGCTGAAATATCCAATACAGACAAGATTTTTGCAGGAAAGTGCTATAGACTCCTCGTTAGGAAACTCAAAGTTCGACTTCCTTCAATAGATTCTACGTCTCATCTGGGAAGGATAGCCAATAACGCAGGCATTAGTGAAAGGACTCTTAGACACGCAGTCCAGATGATGTCACAGATAAAAGATGATCCTATTTCCTTTGGAAAAGATCCGTGTGCAATCGCCGTTGCGGTATTATATGGAGCATGTCTTGATAAAGGAGAAAAGACGAGTCAATCTAGAATATCATTGGCCGGAAACGTAAGTGTAGTAACACTTAGGAAAAGATTTCTTGACATCAAGAAAATTTTTCCTCAAATCCCAAATGGTCCTAACGATAAGTGACAAATGACTTAGGTCATAATTCTCAGCCGAGGATAATTATTAAATTGGTATTTGGAAGCTAGGTGTTCCGTGTAGTTACAAAGGTGACAGGTGACATTGATTTATATTCTATCCTAATATTAAACGAATTTCATATTGGGCGTTATTATTTTATTTTTACTGTTATGGCGACATTAAAGTAATATTATAGCTTACACAAAAACACTTACAAATGGTCAAGAAAGAAAAAAAACAATTCAGTATTATGATTATAGAAGATGAACAAGATATCCTTCTGCTCTATAAGGATTATCTTTTGAGTAGAGGTCATAATGTAGTTGCCACATCTACAACCGCAAACGAAATCATGTCGGACTATGATAGGATTAGGCCCGATGTTGCAATAATTGATTATAAGCTACCTGCTGATAAGAATGGACTAGACGCAGCAATTCAAATTATAGAGAAATATCCGTCCGCTGCAATTCTGATAGTTACTGCATATGAGACTGTAACTAAAGAGATTGCAAAAATTTCTCTTTTTGACAACAAACGAGTGGAAGTTTTGATAAAGCCACTGAGGCTCGCACAACTAGAAAATTCTATTGTCAACATTGTGAACAAGTAGAATTACACCTAGTTTCCATTCATCCAATTTGATCGGGGTAATTTGATCAAAAGGATCTAGGTTTTCTTTATTATCCTGTTGGTCAACAAATATTCTTCGTCTGAGGTATCGATAAAACTATTCGATTTTCCAAAAACGCCTTCAAATATCCTGTCCAAATACAGCTGAATATGTGGAGAAGTTAACCATAATTCCTTATTTCCATATTTGAATCCATACCGTCGTGAACTTCCGAGTACCTCTCTCTTTTCAAGGTCGCGCAGATAGTCAGAGGAGATTCTACTTTCATCAAAATTGTTTTCCCTTGCTATTTGATCGATAATGAAATGTATTCCTGATCCGTGTTGTGCGGCATCCTTACTTCTATAAGCTATTTCCTTAGGAACTCCTAATTGATCTGCTAATATTCTATGAACTTGTTTTCCAAGCTTATCATTTGGTCCCGTTACATTGAGTCTTGGATTTATGTCAAAAGCGGTTTTAATGACTTGTTTGTCCAAATAGGGTTCCCTCATTTCAATCCCATGTGCCATAGTTGTTTTATCTTCTCTTTCTAATGTTTCCTTGTAGAGTAAAAATAGATCTTCCATCATGTGATCCCGGAGAGATGAATACCCTTCACTTGCTACTATTTTCGGATACCAAGTATAACCTCCAAATATTTCATCTACACCTTGGCCAGAGAATACCACTTTAACATGATCCTTCTTTGCCAAAGCCATTGCAGAATATATAGGTAGAGCAACTTCAACTTGCAATGCATCACTATCTTCAATTGCATAAATTATTTTTGGTAACATTTCTTCAGTACTCTTTTTGGTAATAACATTTACCTTAAGTGTCAACTCGAGATCTTTGGCTACTCTATCTGCAAATAGAATATCCGATGAATCAAGAGTACCTGCATTATAACAAATAACTTCCTTTACCATATCTTTAGCTAACCATGCAACTAGGACACTATCAATCCCACCTGAAAATATTATTCCTATCCTATCAAGTCCTTCTGTACGCTTTCTCATTGCTGAAATCAGCGATTTCTTATATGCCTTGAGGGCCTCTTCAAGGGTGTTGTATCGGAAATTTTTCTTGTTGGAATCTAATGTCCTAGGAGGATCTGCGATTCTATATTCTCTTAAAGTCCCCTTATTGCTTATTATGACTGCATGACCCGGCATAACTCTCTTGACCGATTTATTTCCTCCTAACAGCCAGATAGCTTTCTGCTCAGATGCAAATGTTACTTGCTCAGGATCCTCACTATAGTAAAGCTGCCTAACTCCTAAGAGATCTCTAACAAGTGCTATATCTCCTGTTTTCTGATCTTTTACCGCAATACTATACACTCCATCTAATATTTTTGCCATTTTGGTCAATGCTTCAACCAAACTTCCTGATCGTACTAATTGTTCTTCTAAGAAGTGTAGTATTACTTCGCTGTCTGAATTACTAACAAAACGATGTTGAGACCTCAATCTATTCTTGATTTGTTTATAATTATAAATTTCGCCGTTATGTTCCAATGTTAGTCTTCCATCACAGCTCGTAAATGGCTGCCTTCCTAATTGACCACCCACTATTGCTAGCCTTACATGACCTAGTCCAAACCTGCCATCAGCGTAAGGGACGGAAGATTCTGATGATTCCAATGAATTGATTTCATTTTGTCCGACTTGTATTGCAACACCATCAGGACCTCGATTATGCATACAAGTTAACATGAGGATAAGATCGTCAGTTACACCTGCATTATTTTTATTTAGTATACCAGCTATTCCGCACATTTTTTACTCCAATTAACGTCCAAATGTATATAATAATTCAAATGATCTCCCCTAACAAACTACTCTTCAACATGATTTATCAGTGTTACATCGCATCTCGTTTTTTCAGTACTATTCATATATATATTAGAACAGAGGTTAAATATTAATCATTACCAAGATATATCACTGATCAAAATAATTTATATAATAGTCTTTTTTCAGGCATCGCTTGCTGTTAGATCTCGGAAAGATGTGTATTCTGATGATGAAATATGTCAAAAAATTATATCTTCTTGAAGAACATTTTATAAAACAGTGTATCTAATTAAAAGGAATATACAAAATTCTTTAAAAATTCAGGGTAAATGGAATCTAATAAGAAATTAGAAAAATAGTATGGTATCTTAGCATAGTAACATACTGCTAACAGCTTGAAGAGTGTTGGAATTAAAACATGGAAAAGGAGCCTACATTTTTTTTGCCGAGTTGTAAATAATAAGCGCTACATAATAATCGATGTGAAGGGTTTCGGCCAAGTTGCTCACCATCGTATTAAGAATTTTATCTCTTGTAAATCCATGCATGACTAACATCTCCTTGATCCCATCTGCAACCGCTAAATCATAAACATCTGGCTTCTTTTCGCTACCCAGTAAAGGTTGGATCATTAATGCCGAGTGCACAACAAAATATTTATAGATGTTAGGTTTCTCAAGTGAATTTTGGATAACAACAAAAATGTAGTAATATCCTACACGTTCTGTTTTCATTCCAGTAATGTTTAAAGACGATGTGAGCGGTTACATGTTAATGCGTAGAGTGCATTTCAGTCACTCTAACACTGCTGAAGACAATTTCTCTACTGAAAATGTTGGTGAAGATCATATCCATGGAAAGAATATTCGCCCAATTAGGCTTAGTCACTTAATTGCATTCAATATCAAGGAAAATGATGATGAAATCTCTGGAATTCTGACAATAGATTTTGAATATTATTCATCTGATGGCAGCATAAATTATCATGATATGCATTATAGTGATCCCAGATTGATAAAGCACATTGAAGGCAACCCTGGTGTAATGAAGAACATAGATTCGTATCTGAGAAAAAGTCTGTTAGAATCTGAGTATGGTTTCAAATTGATATCATGATAGAATTTAGCCTAATTAGGTCTCTAAATGAGAATCGAAAATCAATAATTAGCCAACGTATTTTTTTACAATTTGGACTAGATTATTCATCGCGATAGGTTTGTTGAAGAATTCGTCTGTATCGATCTCTCTAAGTTGACTCCTCTCCATCTCAAAAGCGGTCATTAAAATTACTTTAATATTTGCATCAATTTCCCTAAGTTTCTTGATAAATTCAATACCTGACATTGGGCTCATCCTTACATCAGATATTACGAGTTTATAGTACGAATGATTTTGTTCAAATTCTCTGAGAGCTTCTTCAGAATTTGTAAATGGACGAACATTAATGCCGTTGAGTGTTAAAATTTCTGTAAATAGACCTATAATGTCGATTTCATCATCTACTAACATCACGAGGGTTCGATGATTCAACATAATCATTATAATATTCAAGAATAAATAATTTTTCTGAGGCTACAATTTTATTAAGTATTTTGTCAAATTGTAGTTCTAATTTGCATGTGATTATGTGATTAGTAAAGTATTTGCAAAATTCAGGATTCATGAATTTGTTAGTTTCATCTAACACTTATAGAATTAGAATTCTATTTTTTATCCTTTTTATCAATGGGAAGTGTAAAAGTAAATGTCG
>DASUMD010000010.1:0-2867 GCA_036277875.1 Nitrososphaeraceae archaeon | reverse complement strand
AAAGTAATAATTTTTGTAAAATATGCGCCGCTGTAGCTCAGCATGGTAGAGCAAATTCAAAGATGGTTACTTTGGAGCTTAACTGGCTGTTAACCAGTGGGCCATCAGTTCAAGTCTGATCAGCGGCGCTTTAATTAATACCTGAATAAACAGGGACAAGTTGCGGCATCAATGATTGTTGTTACTAATATTTATATCAAACATGACAATAACTAAATATTTCAAAATTCGAATTTAGGAATATAACAATTCATGTTTTATACTATTATTTTTTGTTACAGGTGAGCATTCAAAATTATTTCTAGAATTGAATAATATCCAACGCGATTGCGTTTGCAAGAAGATCAAGATGCCTGGAAGCAACAATGTAGCCATTTTTTAATTCGCTTTTTGAAATCCATCTATTTGAGGAAGACCAAAGTCGTTCTTTCCTAATTCTTTTCTCCAGTTCTTCAACATCTAGTTCTTTTTCTTCGATTTCCTCTGTGTCAGTTTTTTTTATCGTTAGCAAGACCTTTCTAACTAGAATTCTACTGCCAAATCTTTGAGAGAAATCCCTAGCAGACTCATCATAATCAACAAGTTTTATCTTAATCTGTTTCCTATTTAGTACATCCCTACTTGTCAGAAGTCTATCATCAACAAATCTATCATATGACATCTCGATATGTCTACTTAGAATTATTGATTAATTAAATCATTCAGTACGTATCAAGCAGATGAGAATTCAAAATAAGGTAAGTTATCCTTATCAACCCCACATTTGATCAATTTTACCGTGCTCCCTGGGTTCATGTTTCCTTCACTCAAGATACCGATAATCCTGATCCCTGACATTTCGACTAATCCTAATTTCTTAGAATTCCCAATAAATGATGATGAATGTTCAATTAATTGCCCTCTCATTTCCGATTTTGACATCCTGATTTTTTTTGAATAGCAATTATTACAAATATTTGAAGGCGGCCAGATTTTTGAATTACAACTATTACAAATCGGAATTCTGAATTTTCCCCTTCTTAGGAAATCAATGAATTCTTTCATGCCAATTTAAGAACATTCACATAATTAAAATGATCAATAATTGATTACATTGAAGAGATTTCAAATACTATGGACAATGGACAAACTGCAACAATTACTTATGTTTTAGATATTATCAGAACTAATGAAGAGGAACCTGCTGCAGACATATTATGCACTAATCCCCTTTTGCAGCCTTTAATCTGTCTACTTCCAGCCAATCCCTTTAGCTGCTCACAGATTTCGACAGTCTGAGCAACACCGGTAGCACCCAAGGGATGACCTGTACCTAATAGTCCTCCACGGGGATTGATTGATATGTTTTTTTGGAATACGAATTTACCCCCTTCCCCTTTTTTACAAAAACCCATGTCTTCATAGGCCATAATTTCCATTATTGTGAATGCGTCGTGAAGCTCTACAACATCTATCTGTTCAGGTTTGATGTTTGTCATTGAAAAGGCCATATTGGATGCAATTCTAGTTGAATGTATGCTTGAGAGGTCAGAGCTAACGTTACTAAAACTCGCAGCTTCAACAGAGCTTCCTATTCCTTCGATCCAAACTGGGACGTCTGTATACTTTTTAGACTCTTCTTCGTTGGAAAGGAATATAGCTGAGGCTCCATTACATACGTATGAACAGTCCAGTAACTTTAATGGCTCAACCAATTTTTTCGAATTCATGACATCCTTGACAGATATCTTTTTTCTAAATAGTGCATTGTGATTTAAGTAAGCATTTTTTCTATTCTTTACTGCTACCGATGCCATTTGTTCTTCAGTCGTTCCATATTTACGCATGTGAGACTTAGCAAAGAGTGCAGCCCAGTAAACAGGCAAGGTAAAAGATCCTCTTGAGATATCCCATACTAACTGTGATCCATTAGTTTGTTTAATGTCTGCGCCGACAACCAACGCATTTTTACACAACCCTGATTTTATCAATGAATATGCTGAAACAATGGCATTAGTGCCAGAATTGCACAGGTTGTCCAGTCTTTGAGAAATAGCTGGTTTTATGCCCAAGGATTCTGAAATAATAGTTGATCCATATTGAACATCAGCGGTTGTGGATAAAATGACCGAATCAACTCGTACGTCCATATCTTTGTATTTTTGCAAGATAGCTTTACAAGGATCGCACGCCAGCTCTTGTACAGATAGTGAAGTTTCTTTGGTGAATTTTGAAGTTGATTGATCGACTATTGCTACTCTAGACATTTTCTACCAAAAGAAGAGAGTCGCTGATCGATTGCAAATTATCCTTCACTGGATTTACCTGCAATATTGGAAGTGATACTCCACATGAAACAAAACGTTTTAGCGACTTAATGCAGTCCTCAGTAGTTCCATAGATAGTTAATGAATCAAGCATAGGAT
Source organism: Nitrososphaeraceae archaeon (assembly GCA_036277875.1). Classification (GTDB taxonomy): domain Archaea; phylum Thermoproteota; class Nitrososphaeria; order Nitrososphaerales; family Nitrososphaeraceae; genus TA-21. The sequence continues at coordinate 462 of DASUMD010000010.1, read as the reverse complement.
CTGTTACAAATTTACTGATATTTTCAATACCTTGGTTTTGATATTCAGTAGTTATTTGATCCACTTGACTTTTGAACCCATGAGACGACAAGAATTCATTATAATATTTCCCTACAGCAACATAGAAAGCCAGTGTTTTAGCGGCCCTTTCACGGGCCAGATCTGGGTATTTATTTGATATGGCTGTGATAAAGACAGAACAAATTTCAAAACTTTTGGACTTTCTTGATGTTAATGATTTGATACGTTCTACTGTTTTCTTGAGCTCATCTAGGGGACTAAGATATAAGATTATCCCATCGGCTATTTCTGTCGCCAGCCTAATCATTCCTGGATTTACCGCACCTAGAAAAACAGGTATCTCCCTCCTTTGCGACGGGTGCATTATCTTTATATTTTTTAATTTGAAGAAATTTCCGTCGAAGTTGATTGTTTCCCCACTAGAGATGATTTTAAAACAGG
>DASUMD010000009.1:0-4242 GCA_036277875.1 Nitrososphaeraceae archaeon | reverse complement strand
CTATTGTTAAAGAAAAAGATTCTATTTGGGCATTTTGTTTTGCAGTGGGGGCGTTAATTGCGGCAATACAAACAAATGAGATTGGAATTAAAAAAATACCCTCCAAATCCGCAATAGAAGAAAACGCTTCATATAATTACAATACAATGAAATTTAAAATAATTTAGACATGTCATAAATCAGGTTTAAATTTGAGTGTCTGTTGACTTTTAATAGTTACAATGAAAGTGGCTATCTCAAGTCTAAGCTCCAGGGACGATAGTCTAATAGACAAAATCAAGAAAATTTTAGACGATGAAAATATTGATTCAGAGATAATAAAAAGATCCGACAAAATGACGACTTCGAATGTAGATGTTGTGATTACTGCTGGTGGAGATCGAGCGATACTTGATTATTCACACTATATTAAAGAATTCTCTGTACCTGTTCTGGGAATATATGAATCAGATTCAACAGGATTTTTGGGACAAATTGAGGTGAGTGATTTAAAAAAATCTATAGGCAGAATAAAAAAAGGTGACTATGAAATAGACAATGTATGCCGACTTTCAGTTATTGTTGATGGTAAAGAAATTGAACCAGTCTTAAATGATATTTCTCTCTTCCCAAGAAAAAGCGCTACTCTTATGGAATATATATTAAAGATTAATGGAACTGATCTCTGGCATGATAACAGTGATGGTGTAATCATTTCCACGCCAATTGGGTCTACAGCTTATTGTATGTCTGCAGGGGGGCCGATGGTTTTACAAAGGTCGCAGGTTTTTGTTATCGTTCCAGTTAATTCTATGGACAATACTCGTAGGCCTCTTATAGTCCCTAATACTGATAGGTTGGAAATTGAGGATATACTCTGTAGATATCTGTGTGAGGTAATCCTAGATGGAGGAAAAAGGGTAGCTGTTCGGAAAAATATTGTATGCGAAAAACATGAATTTCCAGCAAAATTTGTGAGATTAATCAAGGATTCTCCTATGGATATCATCGCTAAAAAGGTAAAATTGGCAGAAGACCTGCTTGATATGCCACCCAGTGCTAAATTGATCTTAAAAACTCTAGAGTATGAAGGCGAATTGAGCCAAAAGGATCTGAGCAAGAGAACGATGCTACCAGAGAGAACTATAAGATTGTCCTTGAGTCACCTTATCCAACGCGGGTATGTCAAGAAGAAGACATCTTTGCGTGATGCCAGACAAAAAACTTACGAGTTAAACCTAAAACTTTGAGCTAGATGCAAGATGTTATGAATGCTTCAAATGCTTGTTCCGGTCTACCTGGTATGCTGCTAAATTCCGAATGATACTGAACAGCGAAAAAGAACTTGTTTGATGGAAATTCTAGAATTTCTATTCTTCTCCCTTTATCGGAATGACCGGATAACACCATGCCATTTTCTTCTATAGCTTGTCTGTAATCCTGATTAAATTCGTACCTATGCCTGTGTCTTCGCTCAATTTTCTTATTCTGGTATATGCTATCGGCCAATGTCTGGGGTATTATGGTTATATCATGTTTTCCAAGTCTCATAGAACCGCCAAGGTTAACAGTATGTTCCTGTTCGGGCATGAATTTTACCAATGAATTGTTATCATTAGGGTTAAATTCCTGTGAACTGGCATCGACTAACCCACATTGATTTCTTGCGAATTCAATTAACGAAAGTTGAAATCCAAAACAGATTCCTAAAAATGGTATATCCTTTTGTCTAGCATAATTAATTGAATTTATTATTCCTTCACTTCCTCTTGCTCCAAATCCTCCCGGAACAAGAATTCCATCAAACTTGTTCAAGAATTTCACTTCATCGTTATTACCATTTTCAAATCTTTCAGAATCAATCCATTCAACACTTAATTTCTTGCCCAGTTTTGCTGATGAATGCAGCAACGCTTGATATACACTCACATAGCTATCTGGTAAATTTACATATTTACCAACAATACCTATGTTTACATTTCCTGAAAAGTTAAAGAAAGAATTTGTTACCTTTTTCCATTCAGCCCACCTTATGTTACGGTTTTTTAGATCAAGCTTATCAGAGATTACATCAATTATTCCTTGGTCTTTTAATATTTCTGGGACATCATAAATCGAAGAACAATCATGACATGAAATAACACATTGCTCTCTAATGCTAGCAAACATCGAAATCTTATGTCTTGCTTCTCTATTCAGTGGCTTTTGGCATCTGACTGCTAGGATATATGGATGAATTCCAATCCTTCGGAGCTCCTGAACGCTGTGCTGTGTGGGTTTTGTTTTCTGTTCTCCTACCACATCCAAAATTGGTGCTAATGTTACATGTACGAATAGGGTTTCTGTATCGCCTTCTTCTAATTCCATCTGTCTAAAAGATTCCAGGAATGGAAGACTTTCTATATCACCCACCGTACCACCACATTCAACAACTAAAGCGTCATAGCCTTTAGCTAGATTCTTTAAACTATTCTTTATTACGTCAGTTACATGAGGTATTATCTGAACACATTGGCCCAGATACTTGCCTTCTCTTTCAGCCTTTATTACATCAGAATAGATCCTTCCAGTAGTAATATTATGCCATTTTGTCATCGGTGTATTAAGAAATCTTTCATAGTTTCCCATATCCATATCACACTCTCCCCCATCATCCGTAACAAAGACCTCTCCATGTGCAGTTGGGTTCATCGTTCCTGCATCGTAATTCACATATGGATCAATTTTTGTGCAGGTTACTCTTAAACCAGTTAGCTGTAATAACTTTGCAACCGAAGAAGCAACTATTCCTTTTCCAAGACCTGACATTACTCCACCAGTAATAAAGATGAACTTTGGAAATTTGTTACTGGGTTTGCTTTGTCTATACCGCACATTAGACTTTATTTTCTCACCTTTTTAATCGTTTTCAGACTATCTCGTAATTTGAGCAAATGAGTCCAAAATCAACAGCAAAGATATAATTTTCTAGATCCTGTGCACCTGGAAACTAATTTCAAGCTTGTCCAATATAGCCCACATTAGCAAAAAAACCAAGGATGGCATTCACATATTCGTTGTCCTTGTTAAGATGATACATCGTATTTGCCATTTTTTTTTCCTTTATCCAATCAATACTGCGCAAATCTTTTAGATTTCGTTTGATATCTTCTCTCTTTAATCCGGTTCTTTTATGGAGAACATAAATAGTTACCATTTTATTTTCTTCGGCTAGGGCTTTTATTATCTTGATTTTGCCGATCGTTCCAATTCCGTTTTCTATAATGGTTTTGCTATCATAATCCATTATTTTTTATTTATCTGTTGTTCTAATAAAGGTTCTAATTCAGCCAACGAGGTTATGTTCATTCCTATTTCCTTTAATGATTTCATTTCGATTATTTTTCTATCGAGAAGATCATTCATGTAATCCTCAAATTCAAATTTCTTCATCTTGTGTTCATCTGCTAATTCAAGTGCATAGGTCCGAATTTCCTTAAGCTCAATGTATTGCTTTTTTCTTTTATTTTGTACTTTTAAAATGGCCATTAGCGTAATCAGATGAGTCTTGGGAAGTTCTTTCAAATCCTGCATCGTAATGGATGGTTTGTTGTAGCCATGGACTTTACGAATTTGTTCTAATGTGATTCGATCGCTTCCGTTTGCTTCTGCCAGATTTCCTGCATACAGTAGTAGGTCTAAAGCATATCTAACATCCCCATCAACTTGCGAAGATGTTGTAATAAGTGATACTTCATCAATTATGTCAGTACCTACAATGTTCGGATTGAATGATTCGGAAGATCTTCTAACTAGAATATCACTTATTTGTTCTATAGAATAAGGTAGAAACTCAATTGGTATTCTTCCCAGAGTACTTAGTTCTGAACTATCGATTTTGTCATGAAAATCAGTACTCCTTGCTATGAAGATTACACCTATAACATTACAGTGTTTTGATAGATCAAATTCATTGAGGCGTGTAAAGTCATAAATTATGCCACTGTCTTTGTTGGAGCGTAACAGGAACTCTATTTCATCCAAAATAATCAAAGTGTATAACTTGTTCTCATACAAATATGAAAGAAGGTATCTTAACATCTCCTCCGCACTAAGTCCCTGTGAAGGAAGTTCGGGAGCAATTGTTTCCAATAGAAACCTATAAACTGCATATTTATTTCCACCCTGAAGTTTTAGATTTATGTAGGCAACCTTGAGTGTTAACCCAGATTTTTTGAATTCATTTTCCAACATGTTTGAAAATTTTATTATTGTAGATGTCTT
>DASUMD010000008.1:0-2180 GCA_036277875.1 Nitrososphaeraceae archaeon | reverse complement strand
TTGATGATAAGAGTTACACCAAATCGGTATTTTGCCTCCTTTTCCCTTTCTTTAAATGTACTTTGTTCAATTTGACATATTTTATTTCTGATGAAGCCTTAACTCACTATTGTAACAAAATATTCCACATTTATATCCCACAATGCGGTTTTTCCAGTTATGGCAAAATACTGGGGTGACGGGATGATGTATCCTTGAACGGGACTGAAATTGAAACAAAATTGATGACGCTAAATCCAGCAACGGAGGAGATCCTTAAGGAGTATGAAATCATGACTAAAGAAAAAATCCACGAATGCGTCAAGAAGGCAAGAGAAGCATTTTCAGAGTGGAAAAAAGACATACATAAAAGGTCAGATTTTCTCTATGCCTTTGCAAACGAATTTAGAAAGAATAAGGAAATTCTAGCTAAGACTGCCACACAAGAAATGGGAAAGGCTATCAAAGAATCAAGGTCTGAAGTAGACAAATGTGCCTGGACAATGGAATACTTCGCAGATAATGGAAAAGCTTTTGCCTCAGAGGAAGTAGTCAACACCGACGCAAGAAAGAGCATCGTAACCTATGAACCTCTTGGAGTAATTGGCAGCATAATGCCTTGGAATTTTCCATATTGGCAAGCGCTACGATTTGCAGCTCCTTCATTAATGGTTGGCAATACCATTATTTTAAAACCGGCAAGTGCTACAATGCAATGTGGGATTGAGATCGAGAATATTTTTAGAAAAGCCGGAGTACCGGCTGGCATTTTCCAGACTCTAATAGGAAATTCGAGTATTGCTGAAACCCTTATCGATTCAGATATTAATGCAGTAACATTTACTGGTAGTGTTCCAGTGGGCGCAAAAGTTGCTATGCGGGCTACATCCCAATTGAAAAAAACTGTTCTTGAATTAGGAGGAAGCGATCCATTCATAGTTTGTGAAGATGCTGACATCGAAAAAACATCAACTGGAGCAGTCAAAGGACGCTTTATCAATTGTGGGCAAAGCTGTATTGCTTCAAAAAGGTTTATTGTAGTAACAAGTGTTGCAAAGGAGTTTATAGAAAGGTTTGTGCAAAAAACTGAAAAGCTGAAGATAGGAGATCCTCTTTCAGATGATACTGATATTGGTCCACTTGTTAATGCCAAAAGTCTCAATAATATGGAATCCCTCGTCACAGATTCTGTGAGGGAGGGTGCTGAAATAATTACAGGCGGAGAGCGTGCGTACAGCAAGGGTTTCTACTATCGTCCAACAATTATGAAAAACGTTTCTCCAAAGATGAACATAGCAACCGAAGAAGTGTTTGGTCCTATTGCTCCCATAATTACAGTCGATGATGAAAGAGAGGCAATGAAAATTGCAAATGATTCTAAGTATGGCCTTGGAGCAAGTATCTGGACACAAGATCTAGATAAAGCTGAAAAGTTATCAAGAGCTGTCGAGTCCGGCATTGTTACTGTGAACAATGTAGTAGTATCAGATCCTAGGGTTCCTTTCGGAGGTATCAAAAATAGCGGATTTGGCAGGGAGTTATCCAGATTTGGCATGTTAGAATTTGTTAATATAAAGTCAGTCAGATTCTATGATCAATTGATTCATAATCACCATGTGGAATGAATTGTATACAACTCAATTAAACACACAGCAAGATGGCAGAAACGACATAAATATTAGCAGTTCATTTGTTTTGCGAAAAGTCGTTACTCATATGTATAATTAATCATCAGAACTGTTTGCTCGCTCATGGTCTGATCACTTAAGACAATGATCAAAGCTAAACAGAATTATTGTCAAATAATCGAAACCTGTAATAACCTGAAAAACCTATATCCTGTTTATGAGCAACACGCTATTTAGCGAACTTGAACACGATGCTCGAGCTCTTCTGACTGATTTGCAGAAGCAAGGAGGACCACCGATTTATACACTGTCCCCAGACCAAGCTCGTGGTGTTTTATCCGGGCTTCAGGCTAGTTCTCCGGTCCAAAAACTTCCGGCGGATGTAGACAATCGTACCATACCAGGTGGATCTAATTCCAAAGATGTATCTATTACCATAGTTCGCCCCCAAAATAGTAGAAATGATACTTTACCAGTTGTAGTCTTCACCCATGGAGGCGGATGGGTCCTTGGTGGGTTCGATACTCACGAAAGACTGGTAAGAGAGATAGCAAATAAAGCAAATGTAGTTGT
>DASUMD010000007.1:0-2128 GCA_036277875.1 Nitrososphaeraceae archaeon | reverse complement strand
TTCACCATTCAATGGTATTAAAGGGTATATATGTGTTTGGTATATAATGGGGTTTAAAGGTATAAAAAACCATAGAATCTTGTTTAAATGAATGAAACTAGAAACTCAAAACTTAGAATTGCGCAAATATGTGAGGATTCTACTCTTATTTTTATTAATTCAATAGAAAAATAAACCCACTCCGTCAATAAGACCAATGACATGCGAATAAGCCATTGTGAATTTCCCGAAGGAATACTGTACGACCTTAACAATTTTGTGTGGATAAAGAGAAATGACAATGACCATTACGTAGTCACGTTAGGATTGACGCCAATTCTTATCTCACTGGCAGGAAAACTCACAAAGATAAAACTAAAAGAAATTGGAACCATCATCGAGAAAAGCAAGAGTGTTGGATCAATTGAAAGCCCTCGATACTTTGGTATGGTTAGATGTCCTGTCAATGGGGAGATAGTTGAGGTAAATAATACACTCACTGATAAACCAAAAACTGTTAATGATTTTCCATACAATGAAGGTTGGTTTGTAAAGATAAAGATTCAGAATTCAGACTCAAGTATCGATTCAGAATTAAAGAGTGATTGTCTAAAATTTATTGATGAATGTCATGATGAAATAAAAAAAATAATGGAAAAACTTCATGTAAGATGTTTCTCGGCGTTTCCTGATTACGAGATGTTCGAAATTGGTGTAGAGTGCGCTGCGACACTTACAAAGCTGGATGAACTAATTGGCAAAATCAATATGGGAAATGTTGTCCATGTCGTTTCTGATGATACTTCTGCCGATCTTGAAATGATAAGATGGTCGGAAGAAAAAGGACAAGATCTCTTAGAAACTAGAAAGGAAGGAAACCTTTTTCACTTTATAGTAAAGAAAATAAAATAAAATAATACGGCTAAAATGAAATAAATGGATTAAAATAATATTTCAAATCAAAAAGTATGTGGAAGGATATAATATTCTATCCTACTGCTTTTCAATTGGATTGTCTATCATGTTACCCCATTCAGTCCATGACCCGTCATAGTTCTTGACGTTAGGGTATCCCAGCAGATATTTTAGTACAAACCACGTATGCGAAGATCTTTCACCAATTCTACAATATGAAATGATTTCCTTATCCGGAGTAATCCCTTTTGCATGATAAATCTTTGTTAGCTCCTCAGCTGACTTGAATGTTCCGTCATCATTTACTGCCTGGGCCCATGGAATATTAGCTGCACCAGGAATATGTCCCCCCCTTTGAGCATGTTCTGTAGGGTATTCTGGAGGCGCCAATATCTCTCCTGTGAATTCTTTTGGACTTCTAACATCAACAAGAGCCTTACTACCAAGTGTATCACTCACATATCTTAGAAACACGCGTATGTTATTATCAGGACCAGAACTCTTGAAATTTCCACGCGGATAAGTTGGTATATCCTTTGTAAGTGCTTTGTCTTCCTCCAACCATTTTTTTCTACCGCCGTTCATCAATTTCATATTTTTGCATCCATAATAAGTAAGTGCCCAGAATGCGAAAGCAGCAAACCAATTATTAAAGTCGCCATAGAGGACTAGTGTAGTATCATCATTTACTCCTATTTTTTGCAACAATTCTTGACATGCTTCCTTACTTAGAATATTTCTTGCAACAGGATCATTTATGTCAACTTTCCAATCTAGTAGGACTGATCCCGGGACATGTCCCAAGACATAGTTAGCAGTAGGATCATAGTCTACTTCTGCGATTCGAACCTTTGGATCATTTAGATGATCTTCGACCCATTTAGTATCTACCAGAACTTCTGGATGAGAATAATTCAATTCATAACACCTAGATCGAATTTACGTTTATCTTATATTAGTTTTTCATAAATTTCCATTAATCAAGATTGAACAAAAATAAAAGAGTAGCAGATGATTTAGCCATGATCAGCACCCCTTTTTCCTATCTTTAATTCTACATCGCCGTCATATTTTGGTTTGATAGCAAGCTGTAATGGAGTATATATTAGATGCTCCTTTGTAAATGACGATAATTCATAGTCGTTTGTCATGTACAGTGCATAAAATGGACATGCATCAACACAAAGACCACAAAATACACATTTTCCATAATCAATTTGTGGCATTATAGATT
>DASUMD010000006.1:0-2747 GCA_036277875.1 Nitrososphaeraceae archaeon | reverse complement strand
AGCCAAAGAACTTGAAAAAACACAGAAATTAATCAATGCACTTGAATTTGTTATAATTCCACAGTATCAGAATGCCATAGCCTTCATTAAAGGAACATTGGAAGAACGTGAAAGAGAAGAATTTGTAAGACTCAAAAAAGTGAAAGTTGTTCTGGACAAGAAAAAGAATATAGAATAGGCAAAACAATGCATATTGATGGTGGCAAGCAAGATGGACAACGATATAATCGCAGAATACTTTAGAAAATCAAAACAAAACTTACAGTCAGAGCATGATTCAATGGTTGAAAATGTAAAAAACGATATTTCCTCTTACAAGAAGAAAGCAATGTCAAACGTTTAAGTAACTACCGGAATCTTTTCCAATGTACGATGTTCAAATATCTCAATTAATTATTTTGATTTAGAACTAATATCCTCAACTAAGAAATTTCTTGTTGTGAAGTTTGTAATAACTTACAATAATCCTATTAAGAAATTGCCAATTTCTTTTATCGTCTTATTTATTAATGACGCCTTGAATTCGGTGACTTTTTGAATTTTCTTAGTTATAATTAAATATGGCCTTCAATTTGGAACCACTGTATGATGAGTGTTGACAGAGAAAAAGTTAGTATTATTCTTCTGACCATTGCTATAACATCTAGCATACTATTATTTTATAACAACTGGGTTTATGCACAAGCGGAAACAGAAGGCACCTCCGATGCAGGTTCCAAATTTATTGGTGCAGGAATGGCGTTTGGTCTTGCAGCTGCTGGATCAGGAATAGGCTTAGGATTTGTAGGTGCTGCTGGTTTAGCTGCGATAAGCGATAATCCAAAGATGCAATCAAGAGTCTTCATATTTGTAGGTATGGTAGAATCCATTGCAATCTATGGTATTGTAATGATGTTCATTATCCTGGGTCAATGACGAGAAGAATACGTCCTCGACGGGATTCTTTTTTCCGTAGAGAACGTGGTACCTTGGACTAGATCACAGCCAATTTTGTTGTCCATGGAATCAACAAAAGTATTATTTCTATTGTTGAGTAAGAGGAATTAGAATATCAAGGAGCCATTAATTGACAATTAAAAACATTCTATCACTTGTTGATTGTTGAACAGTATGAAAGGGAAAGATTTTAAGGAGAATTAATAATCAAACAATTCAATACAATGGGGCAGGCTAAACTTTTAAAGTCAACTGTGATTCTTCCAAGAATTGAGACTCATGAAGTCGTAAGTAAGTTGGCCGAATTGGAATGGTTTCATCCGTTACAAAATCCTTCTGACCATAGTAATCCGTATTTTGATGACCTTTTGTTAAACGCTCAAAAATTGTTTCAAGAGGTTGATGAAGTCATAAGATCTTTGGGGATACCGCTTGAAACTGGTGTAATGGCGACTCTCTTCAAGGGTGCTCCTCAAGAAAAAACTGAATACAAGATAAATGATATTCAAAATTTCATTGTTGAATTAGAAAAGAAAAGTAAGGTTCTATTAGAAGAACCAATGTCCTTACTGAAAACTCAACAGCAAATTGAGAAGGAACTTGAAGAGTACCGAAATGCATTGGACGCAATTGGTAGTGCTTCAAAGCTCAAGATGGAACTATCTGGACTCCGTAACCTGAAAACATTTTTTGCAGAAATTTTTATTGTTAATACCAAAGACATTAGGGAAATTCAAAATAGTCTGAGTGATCTGATTGTCCATCCATTCAAACTTAATGATCAGAAATCTTCTATTACTGTCATCGGCTCACAAGAGGATTCCGAAAAAATCATGAAGGTGCTTAGAAGCTTCAATGTACATCCTATTCAAATCCCCTCTGATTTGCCACAAAATCCAAGTTTAGCATATGATAAATGCCAGAAAGTGTGTAAGGATCTTGAGAAGAAGTCCACAGAAGTTACTAAAAAAATTGAAAAGCTAAAGGTAACACTCTTGTCAAAATTACTTTCATTGTATGAGTCATCTAAAATAGCGAAAGATGTTTTGGAAGTCACAAGAAAGCCTGGAGGTACAAAGAATTTTGCAGTTATTCAGGGATATATCCCAGTCAGCATGGCGAAAAGGTTTGATGTCCTCACAAAAAGTTATGTCTCTATCACGGAACCTGCCTATGCTGATATGAATGCTAACAATCAGCTTCCAACACTACTCGTTAATAATAGATATGCGAAGACTTTTGAAGTAATAACTGATACGCAGGGTATTCCCTCGCCTGGTGAAGTTGACCCAACTCCGATTATTGCCTTTGTATGGCCTATGTTATACGGCCTTATGTTTGCAGATTTTGGGCATGGCCTGTTGCTTTTCGGCTTGGGTATGTTTCTTAGGTATAGAGCAAATGGGAATTTGAAGACATGGGCGACGCTATTGGCTGCAAGTGGTGCAGCAGCTGCCATAGCCGGTTTAGGTGTAGGGGAGATGTTTGGTTTTCATATATTGGAAATACCAGGTTTGGCACTCATTTTTGAACCATTAGATGGTTTAGTGGGCATCCTAAATGTGTCAGAATTAACATTTGATCAGGTAGTAAACATACTAGCGGTGTCGGTTGCTATTGGTATTATGCATTTATTGATGGCAATGTTCCTGAAACTTAGAGCTGATATATTGGAACGGAATAAACTAGCCGTTCTGACACATGATATCCCATATATATTTCAGTTTCTTGCCGTAGTAGCATTGATACTTGCTGCGATAGGTTCTGGATACGATATAATAGGCATGTTTGGAATAACGGGAGTTACTCAT
>DASUMD010000005.1:0-3538 GCA_036277875.1 Nitrososphaeraceae archaeon | reverse complement strand
ATCGACCCCGCGGTTTGGTACCTCGATGTCGGCTCTTCCCATCCTGGTTCTGCAGCAGGAGCCAAGGGTGGGGCTGCTCGCCCATTAAAGGGGAACGTGAGCTGGGTTTAGACCGTCGTGAGACAGGTCGGTCTCTGCCTGACAGGGGTGTAGTTGTTTGAGGGGAAGTTGCCCATAGTACGAGAGGAACAGGGCAGCGCAGCCTCTGGTTTATCAGTTGTCCGACAGGGCAGGCTGAGCCGCTAAGCTGTTTAGGATAACTCCTGAAAGCATCTAAGGAGGAAACCTTTCCCGAGAAAAGACAACCTTCTGTAAGGAGAAGGGCAGCTATAGAAGATAGCGTTGATAGAATGGAGGTGTACGCATCGAGCTTTTTGCGAGATGTTCAGCCTGCCATTACTAATAGCCCAACGCACCTGATTTACAGACTAACTAGATGATGGATTCAGTATTATTCAATACGATAGAATTCACTGTTTTGTTCAGTTCGTCAGTTCGTCAAATTGTTCTTTTGTATGACAATCTTTTTTGTTTCTTTTTGATATTTCATAATCGTAATAAATAGGTCTTGTAAAGGATTGTAGTAGTGACATCTAACAGTCTGAACGATCTGTATAAAAAAAAAACTCCCAACTCAAGGAAATCCTATGATAATTCTGTAAGGATCTTTCCTGGAGGTATTAGTCATAATATTCGATTTTTTAGGCCCTATCCGTTTTTTGTAAATAAGGCAAGAGATAAACACCTCTTTGATATTGATGGTAACAAGTACATTGACTACTGGATGGGGCATTGGGCGCTAATTCTAGGTCATTCTCCAAATGTAGTAGTTAAGAAACTTGATAGACAAATACATCAGGGTACACTATATGGTACTGCAAATGATATTAGTATCAAGCTAGGAGAAACCATAAAAAAATCGGTCCCTATTAGTGAGCTTTTAAGATTCTGCACTACCGGCTCCGAAGCTACAATGTACGCGATTCGATTAGCTAGGGCCGTGACTAAAAAAAGGATTATTTGTAAAACTATTGGTGGCTGGCATGGATTTAATACCGATTTGATGCAGTCCGTGAATTATCCATTTGAGGTTGATGAAGGAGTAGGTATGACTGGCAGGGAGGGTGATTTCGTTGAATCAATTCCATTTAATGATCTAGATCGATCTATCAAATTATTGGACAGCGTAAAAGATGATTTAGCGTGTATCATTCTAGAACCCGTATTGGGAGGTGGAGGTTGTATACCTGCAGATATCAATTACTTGAAGGGCCTCGAAGAGTATTGTAAAAGAAATGATATAGTGTTTGTCTTAGATGAAATCGTTACTGGATTTAGACTCAATTTTGGCAGCGTTTCATCCCTATATCGTTTAAACCCAGATATAATTACCCTTGGAAAAATTGTGGGAGGGGGTCTTCCAATTGGAGTAGTATGTGGTAAAAAGGAAATAATGAAACTAGCTAATCCTGTTGAGAACAGATATAAGGAACAGCTATGCTACATTGGTGGTGGGACATTCTCTTCAAATCCTCTTACTATGACTGCCGGATACGCCACCCTTGATTATATCAGAGAAAATCGTAGAAAATTTTATGACAAGATTAACAAATTAGGAGATATAACTAGGAATGGTTTAACAAAATTATTTTCCGAATATGGATTGAAAACACAAGTAACCGGTATTGGTTCCCTTTTCCTAACACACTTTCTTTCAAATAGAGTAAACGAAATAAGGAGTGCAAATGATGTAGCTTTATGTGATTATCAAATGCTTACTAAATATCACTTCTCGTTGATGACAAAATATGGAATATTTTTCCTACCACATAAGATGGGTGCTATCTCAATCGTTCATAACGAAAAGGATATTCAGAGTCTCATTAATGCTACCGAAAAAATAATTCAATCAGATATATTGATAAAAGTAAAAAACTAGTCATAACGCTCTTGCGCATGTGGTGAGCTGACTGGGAAGACTACATCACTGTGAGTCATTCATCAATAAAGATAAATTAATTGATATAGTACCAATATTTTCCATTATAGTTGACTACATTTGGAAAAGGTAAATCACCTCGCAACTATTTCATGTAACTGTAGTGTTCATCTACAAAATTCTAAATCAAATAACAAAAAAGTATGGGTAGAAGCATTTGGGTGCTCTGCTAACATTGCAGATGCAGAAATAATCAAAGGAATACTTTGCAATAACGGATATGAGTTGACTTCTATTAGAAAGAATTCGGATGTCAGCATCCTAGTCACATGTGCTGTGAAGGATGCCACTGAACATAGAATGATTTCAAAAATAAAAAGATACTCAAAAGAAAAACCGCTTGTTGTTGCTGGGTGTCTTCCAAAAACAAGCCAGAAATTGATTGAATCCTTCTCTCCTGGTTGCTCACTCATGGGGCCGCAGTCCCTAGATAGTACGCTTCAAGTTGTTGATGCTTCTTTGAACGGTCGAAAAGTTGTGGCATTAGAAGACTCCATGTCAACAAAGGTAAATTTTCCAAGACTAAGATTAAATCCAGTAGTCAGTATTATTGAAATCTCCAGTGGATGCCTAAGCGAATGTAGCTTTTGTCAAACGAAATTAGCAAAAGGATCGTTAAAGAGCTATAGAATTGGTGAAATTGTAAGGCAAATGGAAGATGACGTGGCAGCAAATTGCAAGGAAATTTGGTTAACTTCCACTGACAATGGATGTTATGGATTGGATTTGAAAACTGACCTAGTTGAACTACTTGAAAAGTGCTCCAATATTGAGGGAGAATATAAAATTCGTGTCGGTATGATGAATCCCATGTATGTTCCAAGGTTTTTGGACAGATTAATTTCACTTTACCGCAAAAACGACAAGGTTTTCAAGTTCCTTCATATGCCGGTGCAAAGTGGAAGCGAGAGAATTCTGCGTAAAATGAAGAGGGGTCATACTGCAAAGATTTTTCTTGACGTAGTAAAAGAACTGAGAAAAAAAATACCAGAAATAACAATTGCCACAGATATAATTACTGGCTTTCCGTCAGAATCCGAGAGCGACTTTGAAGAGACTCTAAACCTTATTGGAGAAAGTCAACTAGACGTTGTAAATTCTTCCAGATATAGTCCTCGTCCTGGAACAGTCGCCTCCAAATATCCAAGACTAGATACAAAGATTGTAAAAGAAAGAAGTACTAGACTACACGAGACAATCAAGAAAACCTCAAAGAGTAGAAATCAAATGTGGTATGGATGGAACGGTAAAATTTTGATAGATGAACTTTTAGAAAATGGCAAGATACAAGGTAGAAATTACGCATACAGACCAGTAATAATAAATTTATCAAGGGCAGAAAAAATTGATCCAAAGCGGTTACTAGGACATTATCTATCAGTACAAGTTGTAGAAATTTCAAATTATTCCTTATTAGGGAAATTAATTTTCTAATTCCCATAATCTTATCAACATTTTTGTACCAAATATGATACTTGATTTAATCAACTAAATTTTTATTCTAATACTCAATGTTCTGATTAGGAGTTGATTTGATTG
>DASUMD010000004.1:0-3209 GCA_036277875.1 Nitrososphaeraceae archaeon | reverse complement strand
GTTTCTCTTCTTACTTATTTGGAATAGCGAATCAGTTCGCTCATATGCTTCATTCTTTGGTCTGCCAAACATCATCGATTGAAACAGAAGGTGATTTTCAGGAATTACAATACCTGTTTGATCATCGGAGTAAAGAATTTTTAGAGTATCATCACTTTTCCTCATTGTCTCCTCGTGAATGTGGACCATATTGGTATCATCATGTTCAAAACCAAACTCACGTGCTTTAAGGCGAATATCTGCTGTACCTTTTGCTTTACTGAAAACAGCTACTCCGAACTCGTCATGATAAATGTCAGATAACGAATCAAAATAAGGTACTTTGTCTTTGAATCTAATTGTCATTTGATGAAGATGCATCATCCTTGATGGAACCTTATATGCTTCGACATATAGTTTTACTGATGGAAGAAACGATTTAACGTCATCTTGATGATGTGGATTTTTATCCCACTCTATAGAATCCTTAACTTCTTTTGTATCCTCCAAATCTGCCCATCTCCTTATTAGTGTAACATCGTATCGCTGTATTTTATCTGCAAACTTTTCGATCATAGGTTGCATTATTCTACCCATCCCTGAGACATTGCAGCTGCCTTGTATAACATATTTTTGATTAACGACCTTGTCATAATTGATCCTCGAATTGTGAATGATATCAGCAACTTTTTTTTCACCCGTCCTATCTTCGCCTCCTTGAAAAATAGCAGGTTTGTTCATGGGTATATAGAGATTTACTTTATTGCTAAAACCAAATCCATCCTTGGCAGCATCGATTACAAGGTCAGATCCTTTAATTGCATCAGAGATTGTCCCAGAAATATCATAACCTCTTTGTCTAAACTCTGGCATTTTTTCTTCAGGAACATAGACTGGAAATTTCTTTGTAATGGCTTCATCTAATTTCTCATCAATTGAATACTTCCCTATACCAACAAATTGAATATCTTTGTCATGAGAAAATGCAGATGCTACTCTCCTACCAATATTTCCATATCCATTTATGAATACTCTTACCATTTCTCAATGTTTTTACTGGAAATGAAGGATTATTTAATGTATTATTAATTGTTTTACAACTCATTTCCAGAGAAAAAATTCTATGTATACTCAATTTATAAACATTAAATATCAATAGTTGCTAAAATCTAACATTACGAGATGAAATCATAAATCACGGTGTCTTGATATGAAAAAGATTTTGATAATTGATAATTATGATTCATTTGTTTACAATATTGCTCAACTTTTCGGTAAGCTATCCACAAGGCCAATCGTTTTTCGGAATAACAAAATTACTATCAAAGATATAAGAAAAATGCAGCCTGATGGAATAGTGCTGTCGCCCGGTCCAGGGCATCCGGCAGATAAGAAGTCTTTTGGGATATGTGGAGATATTATTGAAACTATAGGACCAAAAATTCCAGTATTAGGCGTATGTCTTGGTCATCAAGGTATAGTTCACGTGTATGGCGGCAAAGTTATCAACGCACATGTTGTAAGACACGGAAAAACGAGCAAAATAAAATATTTGGATAATGAACTATTTGAAAAACTGGCAAATCCATTTGTTGCAACAAGGTATCATTCGCTCGTAGCATCAAGAGAAAATTTTCCTGCTTGCTTAGAAGTAACGGCAATTTCACTTGATGATTCCGAGATTATGGGTCTGAAACACAAAAAATATCCTATCTACGGTGTTCAATTTCATCCTGAATCCGTACTAACAAAAAATGGTTATCACATATTGGAAAATTTCATAGATATTTTGAAAAAATAATGTCCACTGAATATCTACAAAAACAAACGAGAAAAATTTTATCAAAGGAAGATATTGATGTGATTGATTTTAGAAACTCAGTAAATCTTATTTTCTTAGACGAGATTCCAGACTCTACTATAGCTTCGTTTCTTACTGCGTTAACATTTAGGGGTGTTAACCACGATGAGTTAAGAATAATAAGAGATATCATGCTTGGACATTCCATTCAAATAACTCCAAAAGTTAACGGTGCACTAATTGATAATTGCGGTACGGGCGGCGATATGGCTAATTCTTTTAATATCAGTACTGCTGCATCACTTGTTGCGTCTGCTTCAGGAATAAATGTAGCAAAACATGGGAACAGATCTGCTAGTGGAATGTTTGGAAGTGCAGATTTTTTTGAATACATAGGATTTGATTTGAATATGCCTGAAAAAAGGGACATTGAATCACTTGAGAGACTTGGTTACGCATTCTTATTCGCACCAAAATTTCATCCTAAATTAAAAAGGATTTCTGGCATCAGAAAGCGGCTTGGCTTTAGGACAATTTTTAACATTATTGGGCCATTATGCAATCCATGTACAAATATTACGGCACAAGTGATTGGAATTTCTGATCCCAATTTTTTCGAACTTGTATCGAACGCGATGATCAATTCTACTATCAAAAAAATTTTTCTTATTCATTCATTAGATGGAATGGATGAGCTGTCAAATACTTCAAGAAATATCATGTTCATTGTTAAATCAGGCAAAGTTGAAAAACATGAAGTGGATCCCGAATTATTGGATCTGAAGATTGTACGAAAAGATCAGGTACAAATTAAATCGGCGGAAGACTCAGTTAAGACAACACTACAAACTATCTATGGAAAATCTACTCCTGCAAAGCAAGATATAGTAGCTCTCAATGCAGCAGTAGCCTTAATTGCAGGAGAAAAAACTAGTGACATGAATGGCGGAATAAAAATAGCAAGGGAATTAGTAAAATCTGAAGTTCCAAGAAATAAATTACGTGAGTTGATATCTTCTTACGGAAACATTCAAAAATTAGATCTTATCGAAAAAAAATTTTCTTTATAGATGGAATTATACATTTATTCAATAATTGACAATTCTTAGAATAAAAAAGATAAAAAAGAAATTTAGGATTTTATCGTCTTCTTGCCTTTGCCTTTGATTTTGGTTTTGCCTTTGATTTTGGTTTTGCCTTTGATTTTGGTTTTGCCTTTCCTTTCTTTACTGCTTTGCTTGGACCACCGCCTATCTTGAACATCTTGGTTCCACAAACTGAGCATGTTCCCTTTGTTGCAGGTCTACCATTTTTCATGATGACCTGTGACTCGCCTTTCATCTGCCTTTTTGCTTTACATTTTACACAATAACCTTCAGTTGCCAACATATTCAAGTCTACGGTGGTACCTTATAAGAGTAGCTCTCTG
>DASUMD010000003.1:0-2941 GCA_036277875.1 Nitrososphaeraceae archaeon | reverse complement strand
TTTGTGTCAATGATGAACCATGCAAAACAACGGCTTCCAATTCCACAAGTATTACCTCGTTTGGGGATTTGTTAAAAAACAAAACTATCTTAGTGCCATCTATGCCTAATGAAGTGATATGAATATAAAATGTATTCAGTTACTTTGAATACATAGGAATTCTTAATATTTCTAATTTTTTATTTTATATATTTTTCAATTAGTTATCTGTATTAGAAAATTTAAATAAAATCTTAATGATTGGAGTTTTGTCCATCTTGAATTCATCGTTAAAGGCAGATGGATAAAATCCCTGGTTGGTGCTTACTTTCACCGGATATGCACCAACCAATTATATTCTTCTGATATTGTTAAGTACACCTATAGGACATTTGTTATTTTAAATTATTGTAATGTATACTTGATACATTGACATGCTAGAAAGTGGGCATCTATTTAGTATAAATATAACAAATGTTCCTAAACAATCAGAGTCGAAAGTTTTACCATGGATTGGTTCCTGTTGTCTTTGCGAGTCTGTTGAATTTATTTGCCAACCTTGTGGCAGTAATTATTTGATATATAAATAACACAGTATAGCCTATTAGTAGGACAAGATTAGCAACAATCATATCTATGGGTAAAGGTGACGCATTTCCAGTTGGACTATATTGTGCTTCATAAGCTCTAGCTGAGGTTACAGATATTATTATTGAAAAAGTAAGAGCATAAAGGATAAATCCACCAATTAATATTCCAACACCCATTCCCACTTTTCCAACATAGATGTGACCTATTCCTGGTAAAGCTATCATACCACCAATAAATGCTAAAAGTGCAGTTGTTCCGGGATTCTTGTAAGACAAGTTTTCCACAGACGAAGATGGCTGACGGGTATAATCTGTAAGATCCGCATCACATTTTGGGCAGTTTCTTAACTCTCCTTTTGGCTTTAATTTCTTACCACAGATTCTACAGAATATTGGCTTATCTTTCATTCATACCCTTATAACATTCAATTTATTAAAATAGTTTAGACCCAAGTGGGTTAAATGAAGTATTTTTGAGTTAAATTTTGGCAAGTTTTTGTTTTTTAGGATTAAATATTACTACGACTTGCTTTTTATAAAAATTTATCACATGAGTTGATATAGACTATGTTGTTAACTAGATCTATACCATCTAAAAATGACAATCAAGATATTTGCTAATTCAGAGATAATCTATTCAGTAACCTTTCACGCAAAGGTTCAGGAACAATATTATCAAAAGTTTGGTTTGTTAATTTTTGTCTTAATTTAGTAAGTTCCTCTGTTGTGATACTTTGCAATACTTTATTTAAGGTCACATTGTCCAAAAGTTCGAGTGTCTGCTGAATAACTTTGGAATCCTGATCGGCCAATCCATACGTGGCAATATCGCTTGGTAAAAGAGATATCATTTCCTCCGCAATATCGCACGCAGTAGATGAGTAATTCCCAGTATCACATCTTGCTATAAGCTCACTGGGCGCAGGTGGGTTAGGCACAGTTGTATAAGTAGTTGCATGTGCTTGGAAGATTGGTAAGATGAGTACAAGAAGGAAAATAAAAAAAATTTTCAACACCTAGTATCTTAATCACCTAGATAATATAGTTTTTTTGATAAACAACCCTCTATTATGGTAATTCAAAAACAAGATCATGCGACATTATTTTTTTCTTTTATGCAATCAAGTTTCAGATCAGTACGGGTGATAAAAAATTCAAGAGTATGCTGGCTGTATTGTAAATTCTCGAACGATATTAAATTCTAAAAACTTAACTAGCAGAAATGGCCATATTAGTATAGGTCAAGGTGGGTGGTTATGGCTATTATATCGTATTGGAGTATAAGACTTGTCTAACATCGAGAGAATTGTTAGCATAGTAGATGATGAAATTCACATTGCTAAACTCTTTCACGAGGCCTTGCTAGAAAATATTAATGGAATTTCAGTTTTCTCTTTCGTTGATCCCGTCATCGCATTTCAGCACTTTACTGAGAACCATGAGAGCTATGCCTTAGTTATTTCTGATTTAAGAATGCCAAGTCTAAATGGTTTAGAATTGCTCAAAAAAGTAAAGACGTTAAATCCTAAAGTAAGAACGATATTGATGAGTGCTTACAATTTTGAGGAAGAAGAATTGTACCAGAAATACATGAAAGAAGCTGTGATAAACTCAACTATTGAGAAGCCTGTCACGATGAATAGACTATACCAAAGAGTAAGGGATGAATTGAGTGTTTATCATATAGGCATAAGAGAAAAAAAATAAGATTTGATAAGTCTGATCCGTATTTTTAGATTAGGAGCTATTGATGAACCATAAACACTAATCTAATAGTCGATTGCTCTTACTTTTTGAATCGCAATCATACTTTGCACTTCATATTTCATCTTTCAATGTTTTAAGCACCTTTGCGTTCGGATCAATAGGATCCAATTTTTCGTTTAAATAATCGATAAAGTTAGTCGCAGTTACTATACCTACAGTCTTGTTTCCTTCCCTGACAATAAGATGTCTTACCTTCTTCTGTAACATTAGATTTGCTGCCATTTCTACAGACGAATTAGAATTAATTGTTGTTAACGGTGAGGTCATAAGATGATGTATCATAAATTCCTTGCTTAGTATATCATGGGTACAAACACCCCTTGTGATATCACGCTCAGTAATGATTCCTATTGATTGGCCACTTTCATCGACTACTACGAGTGAGCTTACGTTTTTGTCCAGCATCTTCTTTGCAGCATCCTTTGCACTATCAGATGTTTGAATGGTCTCTAATTTCGTTGACATAATATCGCTTATCTGTTTCATAGACTTCGTAACATCAAAGTTTAATATATTTTGATTCCAAACAAACAGTATAATTTGTTAAATACTTCGCAAAGACAGATAGCTTTCATGCCTGGTTACTAACAGATATTCAATTGCGG
>DASUMD010000002.1:0-2651 GCA_036277875.1 Nitrososphaeraceae archaeon | reverse complement strand
GTACCCCAAATATTGCTATACATGCGGAGCTTTTCCGCCTATCTGAATTCCTTCTGTTCACGCTGCAACAAACCGTAAACGTCTAAATATCTTTTTTTTAGGAAATAATCTATGACTGGTATGGGAAGCAATCCATTTAAGAAATGCATTAACCCCTCATGTAACCTCACATATGAAATTAATAACAATACACTCGTCTGTAAATGCGGCTCATTTTTGGATATTATTTATCAAAATAATTTTTCGCGGGAATTAATCCAGGTATTCTACCAACGTAGAAACCATGGTGAAAATATTTACAACGAAAGTGGAGTATGGAGATTTCGAGAATTAATTAATTTTGCCCATTTGGATACAGAAGATTTTGAACAATGCTCAAAGATCCTGGTTTCACTTGATGGGTCTGAAGGGAGGCAATCAAAGCCCTACAAAATGAAAAAAGTATCAGAATATTGCCTAATTGATTACGATTCGCTTTTATTGCAACCAGAAGGTTACAATCCCAGTGGCTCTTTTAAGGATAATGGAATGTCAACCGCCGTAACTCATGCCAAAATGATAAACATGAATAGAATCATCTGTGCCTCCACTGGAAATACATCAGCATCTGCTGCAATGTATGCCGCAAATGAAAATATTGAATGTGAAGTTTTTGTACCAAAGGGAGAGATTGCACCTGGCAAACTTGGTCAAGCATTCCAATTTGGCGCACAAGTAATTGAAATTGATGGCAATTTTGACGATGCCTTATCATATTCATTGAATGAAGCCCAACAATTAGGTGCGTACACGGTAAACTCCATTAATCCATTTAGGATTGAAGGACAAAAAACAATCGTATATAGAGCTCTAGAATACCTGGATTGGAATCCACCTGATTGGATCGTTTATCCGGGTGGTGCCTTAGGAAATACTTCTAGTTGCGGAAAGGCCCTAATTGAACTATACAATCTAGGTTGGATAAAAAAAATTCCAAGATTACTGGTGGTAAATGCAGAAGGAGCAAACACATTATATGAATTAACAAATGGTTTGTTTGGAGGCAAGAAACTAACTTGGAATAGTGGGAGTCCGGACATGAGCTTGATTAAAGAATACTATAATGAAAAAGACAAGAAGGGTATCAAACCACATACTAAAGCCACCGCAATACAAATAGGCAAACCAGCAAATTTGATCAAGGCATTAAGATCCATACACTTTACTAATGGCATAGTTACGCAAGTTTCCGATAAGGAAATGAGCGATGGAATGGCATTAGTTGGGTTGAACGGCTTTGACTGCGAGATGGCCTCAGGTGCTGTACCGGCAGGAATAAGAAAACTGAGGAAACAGGAGATAATAAAAAAGGACGACGTAGTAGTGGGAATATTGACTGGCAAACAAAAGGATCCCAGATTATCTATTGATTATCATTCGAATCAAAACAATACATTTTCAAAACCTCCAGTAGCGAAATAGGAATGTCTCAGGATTTTATATCCCTAAATTACGAGAAAATAGTTCATCAAATTACAAAATTCATTTTGGAACAAGTAAAATCAAGAAAGAAAAATGGCGTGGTTATAGGAATAAGTGGTGGTCTCGATTCTTCCGTGTGCCTTGTACTAGCTTCCAAAGCACTAGGAAAGAATAGGATATTTGGTCTTATCATGCCAGAAAGAGGACAGACACCTCAAAAAGACATTGACAATGCTCGTGATCTGGTATACAAGTTGAGAATTAAGTATAAGGAAATCCATTTCGAACGCGCAAAAAAAATATTGTTAAGTAACTTGCCAAATGACAAACTCTCTGGCGGGAATCTTTCAGCAAGACTTAGAATGGCCTTGCTATACCACTTTGCTGGTAAAAGCAATCTATTGGTACTAGGAACCTCAGACAAGAGTGAACTGATGATTGGTTATTTTACCAAATTTGGTGATGGCGGAGCTGATCTACTTCCTCTTGGTGGATTGTACAAGAGTCAAGTCAAGATATTGGGAAAAAAATTGGGACTATCTGAACAAATTATTAATCAGCCAAGCAGTCCCAGATTTTGGAAGGGACATGTAGCAGAAAAAGAACTTGGACTTGCGTATCATGAGATAGATGCAATTTTACAATACTATGTTGACAATGATTTGGATAGCTGTAATTTGAGCAACAAGAAGAAAAAATTGGTAACCGATATGATTAGAAAATCTCGACACAAGAGGGAACAGATACCAGTATGTAACCTGCCAGAGTTTGACTTTTATACTGTTTAAAACCTTAGAATAAGGTTGCCAATATCTAGTAGTCAGTTAAAGATAATTTCCATCGTTGCAACTGTAGTAGGGATTTACGGACTTGTGGTATTTATACAGATAAATTCTCCAATATTTCTGTTCACTTCAATTGCAAATTTAGGCCTTGCAGCTTTTTTTTGGTATAAGTATACTAAAAAAAATAAGCAACCATTGTCAAAAAAAAGGCAATAAGACCTAGTACTTATCTAAGGAAGGAACAGTATCAGTAGAGCCATTGAGGCAAGTGAAGCAAGAAGTATGATTGTTGCCTTCCACATCGCTTTGGAGGCCTTTTCGCCAATATCCCATATTCCTCCTCCTACGTATGTGCTTTTTATTCTCGAGTAGCTGTATACTTTATCGAAGTCAGCTGATGGTGTC
>DASUMD010000001.1:0-3295 GCA_036277875.1 Nitrososphaeraceae archaeon | reverse complement strand
CAATTGAGCAAATGAAAGAAGATAACCGTCTGGATCCCGTATGTGGAAATATCTCTCCCCCCAAGACGCATCAGTTGGTTCATTTTCAAATGATATCAAGTTAGAAATGATTCGATCGTTTTTGAAATAATGATATAATTTATCCACATCATTCACATGTAGGATAATTTTTACGAAATTTTTTGAGTGTTCATATTTGCTATGGTCATTTAGCTTGAATAATTCAAGATTTAGATAGACAGAAGTATTTTGACCGATTTCATAGGTGGTGAAAAAATCGTGGTGATATCCACCAAAGGTTAGTTTGAAGCCTGGTATTTTGGAATAAAAACTACACGATGTCTCCATGTCCTTAATTAATAACGTTACTGCAGAAATTCTAGACACCGTCGACATAATCAGTAGATCAATGTAACGATCAATCTATCATTATTAAGTACTTCTTATAATGGTAACAAGACAGATTATAACCAGGTTAAGCCAAATGGGACGAAAGTTATTTGATGTTAATCATATTAACTTAATATGAATCCTTTCACCTGAATTGGTAAATAACTTTATTTTGTCATACTTTATACCAATCTTTGCTTGTTTTCCAACAATAGGAGTCTCATTTCTGGAAGTTACGTTAGATATTTTGAGCAAGCTTTCTCCAACTTTAACTTCCGCAATTGAGTCGTCCCCAAGCGACTCGACATATGCAGTTTCTCCTTTTAGTATTAAACCATCAAAATCCTCACCATCTCCTAACAGAATGATGTCCTTTGGTCTTATCCCTAGCATTATTGTTTCCTCAAGAATATTGTTTAGATTCCCTGCAAGTGTATCAGGGATTTTGATTATAGACCTGTTATCTTGTTGATAAGAATTATTACCGTCAAATTTGAGGAACAATGAACTTTCTCTGATTATCTTAAATTTTAGAAAATTCATGGGGGGAACGCCGATGAAACCAGCGACAAATCGATTAGCAGGCTCAGTGTATACTTTCTGTGGCGAATCTAGTTGAAGTAATTTTCCCGAATCCATTATACCAACATTGTCAGCCATGCTCATTGCCTCAGCCTGATCATGCGTAATGTAAAGTGTAGTTATTCCTACTTTTTCTTGTAATTTCTTTATCTCCACCCTCATTTCAGTGCGCAATTTGGCATCAAGATTACTAAGTGGTTCATCCATCAAGAAGATTTTTGGTTCTCTAACCAGGGCCCTACCCAGAGCCACCCTCTGCATTTGACCGCCGCTAATTTCCTTTGGTTTCCTTTCAAGTAAATTATCTATGTCAAGAAGTTTTGCAATTTTTTGAACACTTTCATTTATCTTGGTTTTTTGTACTCTTCTCATTTTTAACGGAAAAGCAATGTTATCATACACATTCATGTGAGGATAAAGTGAATAGTTTTGAAAAACCATCGCCACATCACGATCTTTCGGGGGAAGTTTGTTCACGAATTCCCCTCCAATATAGATCTCTCCACTAGTAATATCAGTCAAGCCCGCAATGCACCTCAGTACCGTTGTCTTACCACATCCTGAAGGTCCAAGTAGCACCATAAACTCACCAGAGCTTATTTCTAGCGAAAAGTTTTCTAATGCAATCAAGTGCCCATACGTTTTAGTTAAATTTCTTATGCTAAGAGTTGTCAAAATAATCCCTTCTGTTTGAATTGACTTTATTTGCATATCATATTAATTTTAATTGTCTGGTTGGAAGTATAGTAGTCTGTCCACTAGAAAAATCTTCAATTAATTATTTTTATCACTGATGGTGACAACGGTTAACCCGAATGTATGTTCCAGTGCCGGCAGATTACATTCTTGACATATAGCAACATGACAGCATATTTCGGTTCACACATGTGCCAATACTTAAAAGTAGCCGTTCTAAATATGGATAATGAGAAAAACCGAGTATATTGGACGCGATAAAGATGTAAAAACAATATACGGCAGAACTATGACTCATAAATACTTCGGCAAGGATTTTAAAATTATTTTAGTATTGGCTTTAGTAGCCGTTGTTTTGAGTGCATCAAGCTTGTCACCACTTAGAATGGTTCAAGGACAACAACCTAACCAAGTTACAATTACCGCGATAGTGGCAGAGCCAAAAGAAAGATGGGATGCTTTATTTGCTGATGCATTAACTAAATTAAGAGAAAATCATCCAAACATGACTATAGACATTGATTATAGTGTGTTACCATATGCAGATACGCGAAAACAAATTCTAACTGCAATGGCTGGAAGGACCCCAATTGATCTTATTTCAGTTGATCAGATATGGCTTGGTGAGTTTGCTGAAGGTGGGTTTCTATCCGATCTTACCGATTTAACAAATTCATGGAATCGATCTTCTGATTGGTATAAGACTAATTGGGATGGTGGTATTTACAATGGTAAAGTATACGGGATTTGGGCTTGGACAGATGTGAGGTCTATGTGGTACTGGAAAGACCTCCTAAACCAAAGTGATGTAAATCCTGAATCGCTTAAAACATGGGCTGGCTACCTTGAGGCAGCAAAGAAGCTTGAAAACTCGACTAAAGGAAAAGGAATTGAGGCCATGCATCTAGTGGGGGCAAGCCATTCTCCTGATATGTGGTACCCTTATCTATGGATGCAAGGCGGGGAGATAGTCAAACAAAAAACTGGCCATCCTGAGAAAGGTACCTATTGGTTTCCATCCTACAACAGTACTGAAGGTGTAAAAGCCCTCCAGTTTTTGAAGGATCAAGTAAGTGCAGGAATTAAACCTCAAATAAATCATTTTTGGGGCCAGGAGTTTGCAGACAAGAAATTTGCTGTTATGTTGGAAGGTTCATGGTTACTAGGACACTTTAATCGTACTGAATGGAATAGTCTTGACAAAAACGTTGGCATGATTCCGATGTTTCCAGTTCCTAAATCTGGTGACACGACAGCGACAATGATGGGCGGTTGGATGCTCGGCATACCTAGTACTTCTTCAAATAAGGAACTCTCATGGGAATTGCTCAAAATAATGGTTCAACCAGATGTGCTTGCACCAATGTTGGAAGAATACGCATATCTCCCAACTCAAAAACCAATCGCCGAAGGGCAATATTCAGGCCAGCTTGCTAATACCATACCATATTACAAGGAACTCATTTCGATGTTATCATTAGGGCACAGTAGACCCAGCATAGCTGAATATCCTCAAATTGCTGATAACATAAGACAGGCAATCGATGAAGTTTATCTTGGAGCAAAGGAACCAAAACAAGCATTAGATGATGCTGCCAAGAAATCTGCAGAAGTACTTGGTTGGTCT